>NZ_JAAHGB010000013.1:0-153438 GCF_010672695.1 Okeania sp. SIO1H4 | reverse complement strand
ATCAAATTCAGAGCGGTTTTTATTTGATAGGTATTTTTTGACTCTTGTTTTGATCATGATACTTTTCTTGAGGCGTTAGCGGAGCTTTGCTGAGGCAATCGCTCTCTATTTTGCAGCGTTGGCGGAGGGAGCAAGTGCGGCAGCTATATCGCTCTACATTACCATACGCTATATATGGTGTCTTTGCGTAAGTCCTGGATGTATTCAAGACAAAAGCTCAAAAAACTGGGTTTAGAGAGTATATAGGAGGGTGATTAGGGGAAAGCCAGAGAAAAAACTTGTCTCAAATTGCCAACAACACTGTAGGTCTGTCATACCACAAATTACGGCATTTTTTAGTTCGAGCAAATTAGTCCGTAGATGCTGGTATGGGAGCGTCGTCTTCAAGTAATGTGGGAATGTCGTCAAACAAAACCTTCTCGTTCCCGCAGCTTTAATTATAGACGATTCAGGCCACAGGAAAAGCGCACCGCCTGCGCCGAGGTTTCCTCGGCGTAAAGACGGAGCAAGAAGTGGTAATTTAACTGCAGGAGTAGGGCGGCAATATATAGGAGAAATAGGAAAAACAGATCATGGTGTAGTTGTGGTTACCACTCATCTTGATGATGGAGTCAAAAGTCTACCTTTAGATATAGCTTTAGATCAAAAAGCGGATTCTTTACCTTGAGGAAAAAAAGACCCAGAATTTGTGAAGAAACCAGACTTAGCAATGTCTCTAGTTGACCAATGTTTGTCAGCGAGGACATCGGCCAGAAATTGTGTTAATTGATGGGGGATATGGTAACAATACATCATGTTTGAATCAACTAGAAAAAAGAAATTTAACTTATATAGGAGGATTAGCTAAAAATCGTTTGCGTAGCATTCCGTAGGAAAAAGTAATCATCAAAAAACAGGATGAAATTCTAGAAGAAATTAGATTAGACCAGCTAGCTGAAAGTATATCCCCACAAGGCTTTAATTTAGTTCAACTAAGCACAAAAAAGAAAGAAGAAGTTTGGGTAGCCACATGAGAAGTACAACTATCTAGGATGTCAGGTCAAAAAACTATAGCTATCGTGATCAATGCTAAAAGTTTTTCTGAGGCCACTGCTCTTAACTATTAGATCACTAATATAGAACACAAATATATAAGTCCAGAGTGGATGTATTCTACTTATCAAAAGAGAAATTGGGTGGAAGTTTTCGTGATTAGAAGCCAAAGGATGGTGAGGACTAAGAGAATATCAAGTCAGAGATAAAATCAGCCTCAAAAGGCATTTTATTTTAGTCTGATCGTGCTTATACATTTATGATCTGGCATCAGTTAACAGGAGGTATAAGAAGGCGTTGGGCTAACAAACCATTAAATACCTTTACTGATACTTGAGAAGCATTTCGTACAGCAATATCTGATCGTTTTGTTGAGTGGTTAGATGAAAACATCGACGTATTTACCGCTGATCAAGAGAGTTTGGGGTTTGTTTGGGCTTGAAATTTGCTAAAGTCCCGCTATAAAATTCCTGGTACTTCTCAAATCTATATTGCCCCTCAACTCCTAACAGAAGCTCAACCAGAATATGATTGGGATGAAAGCAATAATTTGATATTACGTTACACTTACGAATTTATGCCCAAAGGAATTATTACTCAGTTTATTGTGGCGATGCACGAGGATATTGAGGAGCAAAAATATGTATGGAAAAGCGGAGTCATTCTCAAGAAAAATCAAACCAGAGCAGAAGTGATTGAATATTACGGTAAGAGAGAAATAAAAATTAGAATTTCTGGGCAGCAAAAACGGGATTTAATCACTATTGTTATTCACGAATTGGATAAAATTCATAGTTCCTACAATAATCGACTCAAATATAATAAATTAATTCCTTGTAATTGTTCAGCTTGCAAAAATACTCAGAATCCTTATTTCTACAACTTCAGGACTTACGCAAAGGCACTATATATAGTGTTAAGCCTTAAGGTTATTTCTACATTGGTATTCCTGACTAAGTTCCCCTTAGCGATCGCCTAAACAAAATTCGTGAGGGGCGAAAGACACGCTAATATAGTTTATTTTTCCTCTATGTAGATGTTGCTAATTGTCAATAAACTTGGCCAAAATACTCTAATTATTATAGAATAATACTGTTGTTGATTTGAGCTAACTACATGAATTTTAACTATATTGATTATTGTCAGTATTTACTCAATTCTCATACGAATTATACCATTACAAATTTAGCAAATCACCTAGAAAACGTTAGCCATGACACGATAAATCGTTATCTGAAAACCGAAAATTTTGATGACCAAAATTTATGGGGAAATGTTAAAGATGAAATTGTAACTAACACAGAAGGCTATTTAATATTTGATCATACAGTTCTTAATAAAGAACATAGTAATAAAATTGAGTTAGTCCGCCGACAGTATAGTGGTAATAACCATAGTGTAATTCGTGGTATAGGGATAGTAAATTGTATATATTTTAATCCAGAAGCCGAAGAGTTTTGGCTGATAGATTATCGAATTTATGACCCGGATACTAATAAAAAAAGCGTGCGGAGATCATGTAGAAGAAATGATTTTTTCTGTGGTAGGTCATAAAAAACTACCGTTTAAGACTGTATTAATGGATAGTTGGTATGCCACACAAAGATTAATGGCATTGATAGACAATTTAGGAAAAATATATTATTGTCCCTTAAAAATAAATCGCTTAGTAGATGATACTGGTGGTGTAGAAAAATATAAAAATATAGGAAAGTTAAGTTGGAATGAATCCGAAAAAACATCAGGTAAAATAATTAAATTTAAAGGGTTTCCAAGAGATAAAAAAGTCAAACTATTCTGGGCAACTGTTTCGACCAACAGGACAGAATATATTGCAACTAATGACTTAGCTCAATATTCAGTAGATGCTGTAGAGTTTGAGTCTCAAACTAGATGGAAAATTGAAGAATTTCACAGATAAATTAAGCAGTTAACAGGTGTTGAATTTTGTCAATGTCGTCTTAGGCAAATTCAAAAAAATCACATAGCTTGTGCTATGTTAGTCTGGAATTTCTTAAAAAGATTAGCAGTAAAAATAGGAAAAACTATCTATAGAGTCAAACATGATTTACTATCAGATTATCTGCTCCAAGAGCTGAAAAAGCCTACAATAAAATTCAGGGCTATTTTTATTTGATAGGTATTTTTTTCTCTTGCTTTAAGAATGGCAGAAATATTTAGGCGATCGCTTGAAAATTTATAGCGATCGCCTAAATTAGTAGACGCTATATATAGTGCCCTTGCGTAAGTCCTGAACTTTAGGGAATTAAAAGAACGAATTAATTATCGCAAATACACTACTGAGTGCGGTAAACCTCCCTATCATACAGTTGAGGTATTAAGTTTAATTGATGATGTAATAGACAAAGATAGGAGTAGGAATTTTTTAAACCCTAAAGATTCTACAAACTATACAATAAATAATCATACTGACTCAGTAATAAATATTAATGAAAATGATGTTATTGGCAATCAAACTATAGCTGAAAAACTTGTCAATGACCAAAGCCAGAAAATTGAAAATAAAAATGGAAATGTTGTGGGAAATGTATTGGGTGATGAGAGTAAGATTGCAGCTAAAGTAACAGGAAATTCTCCTCAATCAAAAATATCCCCTCAGCCAAAAATAGAAAAACCGAAAAAATTTGGATTTTTAGATTTCTTGACTTGGATGCAGAATGGGCAAATTATTTATTACTTAGGTTCTACTATTATTGGCATTCTTTTGCTGATTATTTATCCTAAGTTATTTCCATCTGGGTTTCCTAAATTGGTAGAGAAAGTTCAATATCTATTTCCAGCCCCACAAATAGAAAATGAATCTAATAGTTCAAAATAAGTTTTACTTCTTCAATGTGGGTTTCTGAAGATAAAAAGATGGATTGAGAAACATAGTAAGCTCATCCAAATTCGATTCCAATTTGATACTACTAATAGAAGTAATATCGTGTCTGCTGGTATCGTTTGTGTCAACCAAAGCGTGAATATCTACAGAAAATTTAAGTTTTTTCGGACTTTTAAGTATTCTGTTCTAGATAACTAAAGCTTTCTTCTTTCTTCCCTCTTCCTTCTTCCTTATATTTACAATAAGGACAGGAGATATTTTTTTTTCAAATGTCATAATAATTTTTTTGTTTTGAAGGAAGTTATAAATTAAAAATTTACTAGATACAGAAAATTTAAGGAAGCATGAGGTAAAGCTTAAGACTAATCTATAATTCTTATTCATTCCTTGTTCCCTAAAAACATATTATCAACTCGAAACTTGTTCTAATATTTGAAATTGATGAATGTTTGATTTAGTAACTACTTTTTCAACAACAATAAAACTAAAAATATTAAAAGTAAAATAACCTCTGTTCCTAATAAGCCGTAAATAGTTGTTCGCTGTTGTTCGGTAAAGGCAAAATAATCTAGAAAAACTGTGTAAATTAAAAATTGAGATAAAATTCCTATGAAAAAACAACTAATTCCCCAAGCTTTTCTTTGCCACAAACCAATAACAGCCACAATATCTAGGATGCCATAAATTATGTCTCCTATTTGCCAAGTTAGAGGAGTTTCTAACCATGGTTGTGGGCCTAAACCTATGATATTTGTAATGTGAATTAACCCGCTATAGGTAAAAATTAAGGCTAAAATTCTCAGGTATATTTTCATCCAGGAATTATTGGCAATTTGAGCAAGATAATTCATATTTTTTACGATCTAATTTTTAGTGCTTTATTTTTGTTGGGTTTATCCTAACGGATAAGCTGGAGCTAACGGTTCCTCAACCAAACCTACACTTATTACTTCTTCCTTCTTTCTTCTTCCTTCTTCCTTCTTTCTTTAAAATCCCAAATAGCATCAAGAGGTTCCTCCCAATCTAAATAACTCACTAATAAATCTAAATCAAGATTTGGTAATAACTGACTATTATTTTTCTGCAAATACTCACAATTTACTAGGCAAAAAACCTGTAACTCTCCATTTTGTCAAAACCAAACTTCAGAAACATCTAAACCTTGATAAATTTCTAAAGTTTGAATTCCTCCGCTAGTAATAACAACCTCAATTGCTAGATCGGGAATATTTTTTTGACTACCAATACAATAACATTGGTCTGGCTCAATTCCTTTTAATTTATCTTGAGATTTCAAAGTTGTAGAACCCAAGGGATAAAAACGAATCCCTGTTTCTAAACAATAATTTTCTACCAACATCCCCAACATTTTCTTGTAAATTTCATGGCGACTGCTAGGAGACATAATTTGTAAACTTCCTTGATGATAAATAACTTTGAAATAAGGTGAATTTCCCAAATAATTTAATAGATTTTCATAAATATTCCAGCTTATATCAGTAGAAATTAATAAGCGATTGCTGACGCAAAGCTTCGCTAACGCTATCAAGATTATCACAGTTCAAGTATTCGATAAGTTTCACAAAAGATTGTGTATTAGCTGATAAAACTACCATAAAATCAACCTCTCATAACTTGATTTTGCTGATAAAATTTAGTATTTTGGTATTTACAGATATTTATTTGAGATATTTGTTGATAAAAGCATCTGGAGTTAAACACTCAAAATCAGCGATCGCTTTAATTAGTTCTCTATTAGAAGAGACAAAACAATCTGTTAGTCCAAACTTAGCTGTAAGAAAAACTTCTATATCTTCTGTGGGGATATTTCCTGTTAAATTAATTTCTTTGAAGAGATTCTACCACTCTGCATCAGGGGTTACATAAAAGATGTTGAGATTTGACCAAATAAGACCAAGAACTAAACCTGCTTTGTCTTTATTCCATAAATACTTACCCACTCGCCAGATTTGGTCAATTAACTCAGGAGATAAAATAATTTCAGCTTCAATTTGAGCATATTGTTTTTCATAGTAACCTATAGATTCAAGAATTTTTGCCTCATCTGAATTAACTTCTTGAATGCCGATTATATTTTGTATCAAGACATAAACGTTTGATTTTAGAGATTATTTTATTCTCTCTTTTTCCTGAAGCATTTCTAATTTAACTTTCTTGATTAGGTCGAGTATCTTTTCCTGAGAATCATATCCTTTTGCTTTTGCTATTTCCCGCATAATTTCAAATTCATCTGGCTCATTTTTGGTAACAAGAATAATGTCTATTTCACCGTTATTAAATTCTGGAGGAACAGTAATTTTTACTTCTCCATTTTTCACTGTTCCTGTTGTTTGTATAATTCTCATCTCATACCTCGTATCTATGACTTAATAATTAAAGTTTTACCTAAGTAAATCATCCTTTTTTCAAAACTTCAGAAACACCTAAGTATTGATAAATTTCTAAAGTTTTAATTCATCCGTTAGTAATCAGAATTTAAGTATTCAATAAGTTTCACAAAAGATTGGGTATTATATGATGAAACTACCATGAAATTAACATTTCATAACTTCATTTTATTGATACTAATTCCTAATTTAATAAGAACTTAATAGAAAGCGATCGCTTCCTACAAAATAAAACGATAGAAAACGATCAGCTTACAGTCATATACCTATTCTATCTTTACTTAATTTGCTTATGCAAAAAGTGCTGTTAACCAAGAAATTAACTTCACAGTAACAGGAACAACTTCTTGAGCTAGTTCGTTTACTTCTTTTACTAAAGAAAAAGAATCTGACAGTTAACAAACCCAGTTTCTGGTTTGTATTAGATATCTCATAATACCTTGACGTTTCAAACTTCAATTGTGCTGATAACTGATAACTGTTAACTGATAACTGTCACAATAAACTATCTCCAAATTATTCACTAAAAATATCTAACTGCTCTACAGAAATGTAGGTTGGGTAGAACGGAGTGAAACCCAACAAAACTTTGATTGTTGCTGTACTCCTGTTGTTGGGTTTATCCTAACGGATAAGCTCCGCTAACGTTCCTCAACCCAACCTACTGCTAGAAAAAAAAGAAAGCAGAGGTAATTTTCATTCTTGAATTTTTACCTCTGATAACTGATAACTGCTAACTGATAACTGTTATAGCAAACTATCTCCAAATTCCTCACTAAAAATATCTAACTGTTCTACAGTTATCACCTCTTCCTCTTCTTTTTTCTTAATACCTTTCCGCAAACCAATAGCTATCTTACTATGCTTTTCAATTTGCTCCATTACCTGTCTAGCACGCTGAATTACTGAATCCGGTAAACCTGCTAATCTTCCCGCTTCAATACCATAAGATTTATCCGCTCCACCAGGTTGTACCTGATGCAAAAATACAATTTTATCCGGCAACTCTTTCACCGTTACCTGATAATTTGCCACATTATCCAAAATAGAAGAAAGTTCATTTAATTCGTGATAGTGAGTCGCAAAAATTGTCCGAGACAAAATTTCCGTTGCCAAATATTCTGCCACCGACCAAGCAATCGAAATTCCGTCAAAAGTTGCCGTTCCCCTACCAATTTCATCCAACAAAACTAAAGACTTTTCCGTAGCATGATTCAAAATATTTGCCGTCTCATTCATCTCCACCATAAAAGTTGATTGACCTGTTGCTAAATCATCCACTGCTCCAACACGAGTAAATATCCGATCGCTCACCGCCAAAACAGCAGAACTTGCCGGAACAAAACTACCAGTTTGTGCCATTAATTGAATCAATCCTACCTGCCGCAAATAACAACTTTTACCACTAGCATTCGGACCAGTTAAAATAATTAAATCTTGAGCTTGATAAGGAGTAACTCCCGAATTATTTTCCTCTATATTTTTACTTCCCAATATCGCAGTATTAGGCACAAAAAAACCAGCAGGCAAATATTTTTCTACCACCGGATGCCGACCCTCAATAATTTTCAATTCCCGACTATCAGTCATCGTAGGACGAACATAATTTTGATAAATTGCTACTTCTGCAAAACCACACAAAACATCAATAGCTGCCACAGCACGAGAAACATTTCTAATCTCCTCTGCGTATTCCCCCACTTCAGTTCTCAGACCAACAAAAATATCATATTCCAACTCATTCAAATCATCTTGTGCCGTTAAAATTCTAACTTCTCTTTCCTTTAATTCCTCAGTAATATAACGCTCCTCATTAGTCAAAGTCTGCTTCCGAGTATAATCATCCGGAGCCAAATCTGCCTTTGATTTAGAAATACTAATATAATAACCAAAAGCCTTATTATAACCAACCTTTAAATTAGAAATTCCCGTCCTTTCTCTCTCCGTAACTTCCAAATTAGCAATCCATTGTTGGTCTTCTTCAGCTAACCTCCGCATCTCATCTAATTGTTGATTTATCTCAGACTGAATTAACCCACCTTCTTTTAACTTTTGAGGAGGAGACTCTACTAAATGAGAATGAATTTTTTCTCCCAATTCTTGTAAGATTGGCGGAATTTTTTGCAACACTTTTAAATAGGGAGAATTACCTGCCAATGCTAATGCCGAAAGTTCCGGAAGTTTCGTTAAAGAATCAGCTAAAAAAACTAAATCTCTAGCATTTGCAGTACCAGCACCAGTACGTCCAGTTAAACGATCTAAATCATAAATTTGACGCAATACTCTTTGAATATCTTGACGCAAATCGTTATTAGTTATCAGTTCATCAATAGTGTCATGTCTAGCACGAATACCCTTCAGACTCAGAAGTGGTTGTTGCAACCATCGTCGTAAAGCACGACCACCCATTGCAGTGCTAGTTTTGTCGATCGCCGATAACAACGACCCTTGATAACTCCCATCTCGCACCGTTTGAGTAATTTCCAAATTCCGGCGAGTTTGATGGTCGATAATCAAAAAATCTGCCAAAGTATAGCTCCGCAGACGTTGTAAAGGAACTTGATTTTCCTTTTGAGTTTCTTCAAGATATTCCAGCAACCCACCCGCAGCACGCACCCCCAGTGGAATACGTTCGCAACCGATACCTTCCAGGGATGTCAGTTGAAATTTTATCAACAGTCGCTCTTTTGCCTCCCCTAAAGTAAAAGGTTGTTGCGGACGTAGAGAATAACAGAAAGAATTAGGCAGACATTCTGGAAGATGGTCTGATTTTTCACCCGGTCGCAACATAAAACCGATATCCGGCGCATTTGTAGGAAATAGTACTTCCGACGGTTGCAAACGCATCAATTCTTGAGTGAGTTGGTCTAAACCTTGGGTCTGGGTGGTAAGAAACTCTCCGGTAGAAATATCAGTGTAAGCAAGACCCCAATGATTTTTGGCAATAACGACAGCAGCTAAATAATTATTGTAGCGAGGTTTGAGCATTCCATCGTCGGTAAGAGTACCCGGAGTAAGGATACGAGTAATTTCACGCTTGACTTGACGGTTTTCTTTTTTCGCAATAGCAGAATCTTCTACTTGATCGCAAACAACCACAGCGTAACCCTTTTCTACTAACATGGCAGCATATTTTTCCACAGCATGATGGGGTACACCAGTCATCGGTACTCTGCCAATTTCTTTACCAGCGTGCTTAGTAGTTTGTACTAACTCTAATTCTTGAGCGATCGTCACAGCATCCTGAAAAAAACATTCAAAAAAGTCACCTACTCGAAATAGCAAAAGAGCATGAGAATATTGTAGTTTTACTTCCACATAACGCTGCATCATTTCTGATAGTTTGCTAACATCAATTTTGTCATACTCAGTGTTAGGAGGAAGAGAATTTTCTACTTGATTTTGTTTAGCTTTTGGAGATTTTTGAGTAGATGTAGATGCGGAATATTTCATAAATACTTAATAGATAATTTAATTTATTTAATATTATAGTTATCAGTCTTTCTTAAAACAGAATAAATTTGGAATAATGGTACTACTTTTTTAGTATTAGGTCGCAAAACAATTGATCAATAACTCAGATTAGTTATAGTGGTTTGTAGATAAATTAATTATAATAAATTGACCAAATAGGCAAGAATTAATAACTTATTTTAATGCCAAAGACTCTAATTTATTGTCCCTATTTCCTACTGCTTAAAAATCTACAATATAGCAGTCGAAGGAAAGGGCACGAACATATCAAAAGCTGACAGTGCTTTTGCTGATTGATGAACCACATCGTCATAACCAAAACCCTGTAGGAGCGTTTTGCTCCCCAACATATAAAGCGCAGCTTTGCATTAGCAAATGGCCATTAGCTAGGGCACAACTACGTTAATGCCCCTACTGTAGTCTACCGAAATGAAAGCCGCTGTAAAACTCACACAACGCATGATTTTTCCTTCTTCTTTCTACAAGATCTCACAACTCAAGTTAAAATTTCTATATTTCATTACAAGTGAAATACAAACAAAAAAAAGAGGTCTTTTGACCTCTCTTTTACTACCATTTCTCAAAATAGTAATTTAAAGTAACCCAGTATTTGCTCCTGGTTTACCAGTAGCTAACTGGACATTAACAATTTTACCACCCATTTTCATAATTCTTTGTTGTTCCTGGAACCAGCTATCATAAGGAACAAGCTTGGTAAAGTAAGTATTTTGTAATTCTCGTTGAGTACGAATACGAGTTTGACTCGGAACACAAGCAGTAATCTTAAACATTCTCATAATACAAATTTCTCCTAATACTTGGTGAAGATTTTCTTAAATCCTTTTGTAAAACAATTAGGGTAAACAGTCAAATACTTATCTAATTATTATTGAGTTTTGAGATTATCTAAACCCATATATTGACGACCCCCATACTTAAATCTAACACGAGAATTTCTAAGTAATGCGATCGCCTCAAATCTCAAACCTAAAAACTCCTAAGGCAGGGAACCTATAGAATCAATGCTAGTTTACTAAAACAGATTATTTATTCAACAATAAGCCTTTGGTAATCTAACACTCACTCTAGGCTTCCCTAGCCTCATAGTAAAACATCAGTTAAATCAAAAAGGTAAATCTACCTTTTTTGGCCTTTTTTACTGATCGCCAAATTAGCTCAACCCAGAGCAAATGTAGTCGAAGTAAACGCCCATTTCCTTTCCAGCATCAGGACCGACTAAACCAGCAGTAACTTCCTTCATAGCTTGAATAGCTTGTACAGTAGCACCGATGGGAACACCCAAAGAATTGTAGGTTTCTTTGAGGCCATTTAATACGCGCTCATCCAAAATGGAAGGGTCGCCAGCTAGCATAGCATAGGTAGCATAACGTAGATAATAGTCCAAATCACGGATGCAAGCAGCATAACGACGAGTGGTGTACATATTACCACCAGGACGAGTAATATCAGAGTAAAGTAAAGACTTAGCTACAGCTTCTTTAACAATAGTTGCAGCATTCGCACTGATAGAAGTTGCAGCGCGAACTCGTAGTTCACCTGTGGCAAAGTAGTTAGTGAGCTTCTCTAGAGCACCAGCATCAAGGTATTTACCTTGAATGTCAGAAGAATTAATAACGGAGGTAATAGCGTCTTGCATTATTGATTGATTTCCTTAAATTTGCTGAATCTTCAAAATTATTGGATAGGCGAAGGCCAGGATTTTAGAGATTTGATTGTAGACTTCAATTTGATATTTCAGGAAGTTCTAAATTATTAAATTCTTGTTTCCTTCTCACCAACTTTCATCTAACCTCTAAAAAATATTTAGCCTTAACTCATAGCACCGATAACATAGTCAAAGTAAGAAGCAGCTTCGCTAGCATCATCACCTGAGAGAAGGGAAGCAGCAACATTCTTCATGCAGCGAACACCTTCAGCAACAGCTTCGATGGGAGTGCCCAAAGACTTATACATTTCAGTAACGCCTACGAGTCCGATCTCTTCAATAGGAGTAACGTCTCCAGCAACAATACCGTAGCTGATCAAACGCAAATAATAATCCAGATCGCGCAAGCAAGTAGCAGTCATTTGTTCACCGTAGGCATTACCACCTGGAGAAACAACATCAGGACGCTTTTGGAAAAGCTGGTTTCCAGCCTCCTTAAGAATACGCTCACGAGATTCACTCATAATTTGAGCAATCCGAACGCGACGTTCGCCAGAGGAAACAAAAGTCTTGATTCGGTCTAATTCGCCGGGACTCAGATAACGAGCCTCAGCATCTGCATTAACGATTGATTTGGTAATTATACTCATGCTTTATTCCAACAGAGTTAAGGTAATAAGGTTGCTTAAAAATTGGTTAGCTAGTAAGAAGGACAAAGTACCCTCTGACATAACTACCTTCAGCAAGTATTTTGAGGCATTTTGTTCACTTTCTCATTATTTTCTTAATAGTTTGTAATATTTTCATAGCAGCAAGGGGTATTTTGGGCCAAAAACGCCCTTATTCTTTGACAGATGACAATATATTTAATTTTTTTGTCAGAAGATACCTTTTTTTATTTCTGAATCCTAGCCAAAGGCCATTTCTCATCTTCTCTAGATGGAAGGCCATTAACTACAAAAATATACAAGCAAAAAATTTGACCCTAATTACATGGCTAGATAGATAATTTTGCTCATTTTCCACTTCATCTACCTGTAGTCAATCAAACAATTCTCCTCACTCAAACAATTCTCCTCACTCACTTTTCTCCCCATTGATTCCTTTATTCCCTATTTCCTACTTTATTGTTAAGTATTCTAAAGGGACACGATATTAAATTTTGAGGAAGCGGATTTCACATTAGAGGAGATTTAAAAAAACTGGCGTTGCTGAATCAAGGTATGAAAATAAAAACTGAAGAATCTCAAATACTTGTCATTGATATAGTTTAGCAATCGCCAAAAAAATACAAATCATATCCCAAATCAGCAACGCCAAAAAACTAAATATTTTCCAAACACCTTGTCAGACTAAAAATAAATTTTTTTCTAGAACAAATTTATTTTTAGTGTTGAAGGTATGACTAAGGAGGATTAAATTGATGTCATTAAAATCATCCTGATTCCTATATAGAGATTGAGAATAAGCGGATATAAACTATTATCAATCTTTAAAGTTATGAACAGACAGATCGTTTCAATTCTTTTGGTGAATTTTGCATTAGCAGGAATCGGTATTATTCCAGAAATCAGTAATTTAACTAATATAGAACTAGACAAATTACAATCCGATCACAACACTCAATCCGAACTTATTAATTGAAAAACTTATGTTTCCCGTTGATACTTAATCTAAAAATCATTATCACTCAGCAACGCCCATAAATTAGAACTTAGTATTAGAAACGCTCACCAATACCGAAGTGGAAACGAGTATCACCTTCATCATTAATAGCGTAATCAACTCTAATTGGACCGAGAGGAGATTGTACCCGAATACCAGCACCATAACCTATACCGTCTCCTGGTTTCTCTCGCACACCTCCAGGGTTACCAATAACAGAACTTTGACTATCAAATACTGTTGCAGCATCAATAAATAAAGCGCCTCCAAGAAATCCAAATACAGGAAAGCGATACTCAACAGTTCCCAACAAGAATGTACGACCTGCTCCTACAGAACCTTCATCATATCCACGAACTGTATTAGTACCACCTAGAGGAAAAGCTTCATAAGGAGGTAAATCTCCAATTATATGACCACCTTGTATGTTAAAGGCCAAAGCTTCAGGTCCATCAATGAAGTTAGTCAAGTCTACTGGAATATAGAAACTGTAATTAGCTCGTAAACGATTCAATGCAATCTCTGCTGAACCTATAGGAATAGACTGTTCTGTACCAAATCTTAGTAAACTACCAGAAGTAGGTTGTCGGGGATTATTGCGTCGATCATTAACAATACCAAATTGAATAGTAAGTAGATCGTCTTCCCCAGAATCATCAACAGTCAATTTATTACCTAATTCATCTCTAGGTTCAGTATCACCATCACTATCCTGAATTTCTACTCGTTCATATTTTATTCCCAAAGAAGCTGTCCATTCCGGTTCAACAAATGGATTAGGAATAAACGGACGGGTAAAACTAACTCCACCTCCTGTACGAATGACTCGTGGGTTGTCACCATTAGGCAGATCGACATCGCGCTGATCGTTTTCGTCGTCAGAATCAAAAATTACCGATATTGCTCGTCGTCTGAACGCATTAACTGTGTAGGAAAGGCGGTGGTCATCTCCACCTATCCAGGGATCGGTAAAGCTAATATCCGCTAGTAATAATCGCTCACCTACTTGAAACTCGCCACCTAATTTCTGATTATTACCACCAATATTTTGTTGTTGATAACTGACTGTACCAAATAACCCACTCGCAGAACTAACTCCACCACCAAATGCGAGAGAACCTGTACTTTTTTCTACAATATTCACAATCACATTTGCCTTGTTAGGATCGTCTGGTGCTGGTTCTAAACCCAATCTAACATCTTCAAAAATTCCTAAACCAAACACTCTCCTAATATCTTTTTCTGCTGTTTGTCGCTCAAAGATATCTCCTGGTTGAAGTTGAATTTCTCTAGTGATGATATATTCACGAGTACGACCCTCAATTAAATTACCTTCTTCATCTGTTGTTTCTCCTTCTGCACTCACAAAGCGTACTTGAATATCTTTAATTTCTCCCTCTGCAACTTCTAGAATAACTGAACCGTCGTCATTGACTTGGGGAGCACCGATAACTTGTCCGAGAACGTAACCGTTATCTTGATACCACTGGTTGACTTGTTCGACACCCCCTTCAAAAATTTTCAGATTCAGAGTTTCACCATATTGCTCGCCGAATATTCTGTCTACTTCACTTTCAGGGAATACTTGAGCACCTTCTATGGTTACAGAATTCAATACAGGGTTGGGTTCAACTTCAAAAGTTACTCGTACACCCAGGGGAGTATCTTCTGGTAATGCTTTCACATTTCGGAAGAAACCAGTGGCAAATATCGCGTTAATGTCTCTCTGTAGTTGAGACCGAGTTGTAGTACGTCCAGCTTGAGTAGTAATGACTTGGTAAACTTGGTCTTCTAGTTCTCCGTCTACTCCACTAACTACAACTTCAGCGACTAGCACTAAGGGTTCTGCTTCTTCTGTAGAGGGTTCTGTTGGTTGTGATTGAGAAAGAGTAAATTCTTCTGATTCTATTGCGGAGGGTGGGGCATCGCTATCTGGTTCTTCGAGGACTTCTTCTTCTGGGGATGATATTTTGGCCAAGTTGTCTGATGGGTCTAATGTTAATTTCTGTTGATTTTGAGTAATTTCACTATCAGATAAATTTATTTTTTGATAAATTTCAGAATCAAACTGTTTATTGATGGTTAGTTCTAATTTGGTTTCTACACCTTTTGCCAACTGGAAATCTTGAGGATTTTCCCTTTGATTTTCTACAATTTCTGAAGTAGGAATATTCGCAGCAAACTGTTTATTGATGGTTGGTTCTAATTTGGTTTCTACACCTTTTGCCAACTGGAAATCTTGAGGATTTTCCCTTTGATTTTCGACAATTTCTGAAGTAGAAATCTCAGGAGCAAACTGTTTATTTATGGTTGGTTCTAATTTAGTTTCTACACCTTTTGCCAACTGGAAATCTTGAGGATTTTCCCTTTGATTTTCGACAATTTCTGAAGTAGAAATCTCAGGAGCAAACTGTTTATTTATGGTTGGTTCTAATTTAGTTTCTACACCTTTTGCCAACTCAATATTTTGAGAATTTTTCCTCCAGTCATCCACAATTTCTGAAGTAGAAATCTCAGGAGCAAACTGTTTATTGATGGTTAGTTCTAATTTGGTTTCTACACCTTTTGCCAACTGGAAATCTTGAGGATTTTCCCTTTGATTTTCGACAATTTCTGAAGTAGAAATCTCAGGAGCAAACTGTTTATTGATGGTTGGTTCTAATTTGGTTTCTACTGTTTTATTAATTAGAGCTAGTTGAGGAATATGTTGATTTTCAAGATTTTCTAAAGCAAAAGCGAAAAATTCTGCAAATTCCTTATTAAAAGCAGAACTGTATTTACTATTTAAACTTTTACCAATAATTACAGGTTTTGTAATTTCTCTAACCTTAATTAAATCATAAAAATCAAGTTTGACTGCTTCTTTAGACCAAGATATATGGGAGAAATTATTATTGATACTACCAAATAATTTTTGTGAAGGGAAATTATATCCTAACTCTAAAAAAGATTTAGTAGAAGAAAATTTGTTAAATTGTTTTCTTGAATTAATAGATATAGCAATAAAATTACTATCTATATCAGTATTACTTTTCGATATTTGAGCATTAGCAGATTTTGAGATTCCAAAAGTTGTTGAAGCAGCAAAAATTACCACTAAGAACGGAGACAAGCGCATATAATTCTATCCCCTACAATCCACACACCAGTTAAATTTTCCATACAAACTGTAAAATTGTACACCATTGCCAGGGTTCTCAACCTGTCTGAGCCAAAATCCTTTCTAAGACTTGTTGATATGCCGTTTCTACATTACCAAGATCGTGACGGAAGCGGTCTTTGTCCATTACTCTCAAGTTTAAGTCAGTTTGAGATTGGTCCCAAAGTCGGCAGCTATCTGGACTTATTTCATCCGCAAGAATCAGATTATTTTGCCGATCTAGGCCAAATTCGAGTTTGAAGTCCACCAGAGTAATTTGACATTGGTTAAAGAAATTTTTGAGAATATCATTAATTTTTAGGGCAAAAGTCCGTATTTGCTCTAATTGTTCTGGGGTAGCTAGTTCCATTATTAAGAGGCGATCGCGTGTCAACAGTGGGTCTTGAAGACTATCATTTTTATAGCAATATTCCACTAGAGGAAATTTCAACACTGTTCCTTCTGCTAATCCAGTTTGTTTACAAAGACTACCTGCAGCAATATTTCTCACAATAACTTCGATAAGCAAAATTTTCACCTTTCGGACTCTCATTTTATCTGGTGCAGGACAGTCAATAAAATGAGTAGGTATACCATTAGCTTCCAGTAGTTTAAATATGTGACTAGAAATAGTACAATTAATTCTACCTTTCCCTGTTATTGTGCCTCTTTTTTGAGCATTAAATGCTGTGGCATCATCTTTAAAATAAGTAAGTAATATTTCTGAGTCGTTAGTGGTATATAGAATTTTCGCTTTACCTTCGTAAAGCTTTTGATTAGATGACATAAAAATTATTGAATAGAAAATAAAAATAGAGTGATGAGCGGTCGTTACTAATTACTCTTTTATGTGCTTATCACAGTATAAGCTTAATGTCAATATCTTAAATAAAATATTGTGAAGATTAGTATAGACAAATAACAAGATTAGATTAAACAAAATTAATACTCAATGTCTTGTCTGAGGGTCTCTTTTCTGAGAAAATAATATAAAGACCGGAATTTATGCAATCAGATCGAGGAATGAAACAGATGATGAATTGGACAAAATCTGTAGCAATGAGTACTTTATTATCTATTGCTGCTATTGGTAGTATGAGTCTTACTTCTATAGCAGTAGGAGCGCCTCAGAACACTAAAAGTGTAGAGCAGTCTATCACTACAATTCCCACTGAAGGTGAAGAGCAACTTGCTCATAGTTATGGTCATGGTAGTAAGCATTATGGTAGTTGTCGTCGAGTGGCAACTCGTCATCGCAACTTGCGAATTAGGACATATCCTTGGGGTAGAATTATAGGAGGTTTACATCCCGGCGCTCGTGTCCGTGTTATTGGTTACCGTCATGGTTGGGCAAGAATTTCATATCCTTATTATGGCTATGTATATGGTCGTTATTTGAGACATTGTTAACTAGCTATCAGTATTTTCCGTACCGGAATGCTCCGCAAACAGCACTCAGCTTTCAGCACACTCAAAGCTTGGGTTGAAATGCATGAGTTGATTCCTAAGAACAAGCTACAGGCAAGTAATGCAGCTAAAGTAGAAATAAATTTTGCTAGGAATGATCGCGGATGACTAAGAGTTACCGCGGTCTTACTTTCGATAGCGACTTTGAAATTTATGTATCAGGACTGACGCTATTGCACCATTATTGTCAAATTATCAAAAAATGTAATACAATCTCCGGTTGAATACTCAAAAATAACTAATAATACGGAACAGATAATACGAAGATAGAGAAGGTTTTTTGTAACTAATTAATGCAGACTTAATGCAGACATGATATAAAGTGAGATGTAGTTACAGACCATAAAAATCAGTTTTTTTCGCCGAAACTGTGAAGGCAATGCAAATATAGAATCAACAATCAAAAATCAAGAACGACAACGCAAACAACTAACAAAGCAAAAGGGGTCAAAATGAGCGATTCAATCATTGATTTACTAGACCAACTACCGAGTAATAATCTAACGGTCAAAACACTCAATGCTCTAGATTTCGTAGTACCTGGCGAGTGGGAAAATGTAGTAGGTTTTGATAAAACTATTGAAGTAATTACAGGTGAGACAGATGCAGATAGAATTATGGATATCCGCAATAAAGCTATTGAGCTATACAATGATGCGGATAATGGATATCAGGGAGCTATATGGTATTACAACCTAGTTGATAATGTAGACGGCGCTCTTGCTGCAGCAGCTATGGCCGAAATAGTCAGTGAAAAAATCCCCTTTTTAAGCTTTTTAGGAGGCTTAACTCCCAAAGCTGACACAACTCAATCTATTGACCTGTGCCTAAAAATTGTAGCAGAGTTGATAGCTTATAGTAAACTCAATGGTCTGCCAATTCTTAATCCAGGAGAATTTGTCACAAACCTGACTGAGGAGTATAGTGGTCCATCTCTGATGCGAATGGCTGCCTTAGTTTGTCTTGATGGTTTGATACCTTTGGGTCCAGACTTCCTACAAAAAGTACAAGATACCCTTGATGGAGAAGGTGAAAGTGCTTTTGCAGATAATGCAGTTTTTGGAGCAATTAGCGATACCATTCCTGGAGATGACAAATTTGGCTTTATTAGTGAGACCTTCGGAGCAGTTCAAGGGTGGATGGATAACTTGGTTGGGTCAGTTGGTTTAACCCCAGAAAGTATTTTTGACAAAATTGGTGGCTTTATCGACTTTTCCGATGACGCTTTAGATGTTGTAGCTGCATTTCTAGATAAAACCACAAATTACTTTCAACATACAGGCACTCAATCTGTAGCTAGAAAGTTGATACAGCGTGCAGCAGAAGAAGCATAATTAACGAAGTCAGAAGTCAGAAGTTGTTTTTGTAATGGGGATTTGAGCAAGCCTCCAAAAACATTTTGCCAATCAAGGTGGGGTCGCGCGAACCAATTATTTTGAGAATTCTCATCTCAACGTTGGTTGGAGACCTGCGTTCTCCCGTAGGGGAGCCTCGGATTGTTCTAATTGGGGCTTGCTGATTAAATCTAAAAGTATTTACAGATAAAGGTTTTAGCCTTTTTGGGGTCGAATTGCAGTGCCTGGTTTTCAGCTCTTCACGCTCTTGCATGGAGCGTATTTTAGGCTCATAGTTGGGCAGAACAATCTTGGGACAATTCTTATCTTACTCCTACCTCCTCGCTCCCGACCCTTTTCTCCTGTCTCCTGTCTCCTGTCTCCTGTCTCCTACCCTTACCCATAAGACTTTTGAGCGCAAACCCTAATTGTAGTCATGTAGTGAAAAAATTGCCTCTAAGTATTAAGAGAGTGGGATTCTCCAGAATGCGGTATTCACCATGATCGAAATATAAATGCAAGTATAAACATTTTGCGGATGGGAACCCGCGTCGGCGCAAGATGCAAGGGAACCCCCACCAAGAAGGCTGCGGGACTCGCAGTTTCAGTCTGTGGAGCGCGCCTTTAGACCCGAAGGGAGTAAATCTCCGAAGGTGGGTGCTATGTTAGTGCAGCTCCTCTGTCAAGAGGCAACAGAAAGCCCCTGACAGCGATGCTAGGGAATGCCGCGCTGTCTCCTAAGAGCAACGTCGGGAGGATGTCAATTCCATACAAACAGCATTTGATGTAATCCTACCGTGATAATATAAAGTCTTAGCCTTTTCAAACTAAAATGCCACTCCTAAATAATTTAGGAGTGGGTTTTCCATTGGCTATCAAACAAACTCAGTAGACCCATATATAGCAGTCAAAGTAAAGCTTAGGATATTCCTAAATGCTCAAAAGATCGTCAGAGATTACTTCTGTAGGGGCGAATGGCCATTTGCTAACGCAGAGCTGCCGCTAACGCCCCTACTTACTTCTGACTTCTGACTTGCGCTATACAGGACATTTACCCGGTAATAAATTATGAATGATTCAATTCGCTTTCTGATGTGTGCCCCCGACCACTATGATGTAGACTATGTAATTAATCCTTGGATGGAGGGAAATATTCATAAATCCTCACGCGATCGCTCCGTTGAACAATGGTATCAACTCCACGACATTATTAAAGAAAACGCGGTCGTAGACCTAGTAACACCTCAAAAAGGATGGCCTGACATGGTATTTACTGCCAATGCAGGTTTGATCCTTGGAAATACTGTTGTTCTCAGCCGTTTCTACCACAAGGAACGTCAAGGAGAAGAACCCTATTTCAAAGAATGGTTCCTAAATCAGGGTTTTATCGTTCACGAACTTCCCAAAGACCTCCCCTTTGAAGGAGCGGGGGATGCACTACTAGATAGAGAAGGTCGTTACCTCTGGGCAGGATATGGCTTCCGTTCAGAATTAGACTCCCACCCACTTCTGGCAAAATGGCTCGACATCGAAGTGCTATCACTTAGACTGACAGACGAGCGTTTTTATCATCTTGATACCTGCTTCTGTCCTCTAACAGGAGGTTACTTACTTTACTATCCTCCGGCATTCGACTCTTACTCCAACCGCCTAATTGAAATGCGAGTGCCACCAGAAAAACGAATAACTGTAGCAGAAGCAGATGCAGTTAACTTTGCCTGCAACGCAGTTAACATCAACCAAACCATCATTATGAATAAGGTGAGTGAAAGCTTGAAATCACTCCTTACCGAAGTAGGTTTCAACGTCATTGAAACACTTCTAAGTGAATTTCTCAAAGCAGGCGGTGCAGCTAAATGCCTCACTCTTAGAGTTACAGAGCCAATTATACCCGATCGTTATGCCGTTGTACAAGTTGAAAGTCGTACCATTCGTATGGAAGGACATTTACTGGACTCTGGTTTGATCAACCAAGCTTTAGATTTAATAGTTGAAGGTGGGGGTAGTTTCAAAGTCCTCAACTTTAATCTCGGAGAACAACGTCAAAGCACTTCCCTCGCTGAAGTCAAAGTTTCTGCACCTTCCCATGAGGTCATGGAAGAAATAATGAGTCAACTCATTGACATTGGTGCATTAGTGCCTACTGAGGATGTGGAGGATGCTAAATTGGAGTCAGTGGAACAAGATGGTGTTGCCCCTGATGATTTTTATGTATCTACTATTTATCCTACTGAAGTTAGAGTAAAAGGTCAGTGGATACGAGTACAAAATCAAAGGATGGATGGAGCAATCGCCATTACTGAAACTGACGGTAAGATTCAAGCAAAATGTAAAGTGCTGCGGGATGTAAAAATTGGCGAAAAAGTCGTGGTAGATGTCATAGGTATTCGCTCTATCCGCAAAACAGAATCCCGTGAAAAACGAAATAAAGAAGAGTTCAGTTTTATGTCTGCTGGCGTTTCTAGCGAACGTAGAGTAGAATTGATTGTTGAACAAGTGGCTTGGGAATTACGGCAAGTTCGCGATCGCGGAGGCAAAATAGTAGTTACAGCAGGTCCAGTGGTGATTCACACTGGTGGTAGTGAACATTTAGCACATTTGATTCGTCAAGGATATGTGCAAGCATTGTTGGGTGGTAATGCTATAGCAGTTCACGATATTGAACAATCACTGATGGGAACTTCTCTTGGTGTGGATATGAAACAGGGAGTTGCAGTTCATGGTGGGCATCGACATCATCTGAAGACTATTAATACTATTCGGCGTTGTGGTAGCATTGCTAAAGCAGTTGAGACTGGTATTTTGAAAAAGGGTGTGATGTATGAGTGTGTTAAGAATAATGTACCTTTCTGTTTAGCAGGTTCGATTCGTGATGACGGACCTCTGCCTGATACTCAGATGGATTTGATTAAGGCACAGGAAGAATATACAGAGTTGTTGAAAGGTGCTGATATGGTTTTGATGTTGTCAACTATGTTGCATTCTATTGGGGTGGGGAATATGACACCTGCTGGAGTGAAGATGGTTTGCGTTGATATTAATCCGGCGGTGGTGACTAAATTGAGCGATCGCGGTTCCGTTGAATCAGTTGGAGTTGTGACTGATGTTGGTTTGTTCCTCAGTTTATTGGTTGCCCAGTTGGAACAGTTGACAAGTCCTTATTCTGTAGCTAAAGCATAACTTTAGAAGTTATATCATGTCGGGTTAAATACTTATAGAACCCATTTGATATCTATTTAGGGCTTGCTGAAAAAGTCTTTTAGTAGGGGTAGGAGACAGGAGACAGGAGACAGGAGACAGGAGGAACAGAGAATTATAGAGGAGATAGTAGGAAGAATAGTCCCTTAATTTTTCTGCCCAACTCTTGAGCAAAATCCGCTCCTAATTGAACCATTACCAGCTAAAACCTTGCACTTTTTGATACTTAAAAAGGCTAAAACTTTTATCTGTAAAGACTTTTATATTTAATCAGCAAGCCCTATTTAAAAAAAGATAGGGAGGTGGGGAGATGGAGAGATAAGGAGATGGGGAGATGGAAGCATTTTTCTACCTGCTTGGTGCGCTACCTGGTGCGCTATCGGGCGGTGAGTGCAGTGCCCCCTGCGGGTTCCCAAGGGGCTGTAGGCGGAACCTGCGTCCGCCCGATAGGCATCCCGCCGACAGTCACGCAACTGCCGTACGCAAAGCGTCTCTGTTAGCGTAGCTCCTCCTCCGGAGCAAAGAGATACCCGAAGGGCGCGGGGTTGCATCCGCTTTTGGCCCTATTCTCGTTCCTGAATCTCCTGACTTCACCACCGACTGAGTTCTAAGAACGGCAGCCAAAAGCACATACCCCGTGCAAAGATACGATCGGGGGTTCTATGAAGTATTTGAACTAGCGCAAGCCAGAAGAATTGCAAAAAAACTCGAAATCCAACATACACCAAAATATGGTAGTTGGTTAAAGATGCTTGAATCTGAATTATATCAAATCCGTTTAATTCGGTATAAAAACATTCTTTATCTTCACCATTACCAAATCTTCATAAATTTTTTCCCTCCTGACTCAGTCCTTCCCCTCCTGGGAGGGGGAGGGGTGGGTTGACTCCTGACTCCTACTTCAAAAGATTTTATACCGATGCTACCGGATTTGATATTATCTGTACTTGTAGGGCAATGTTTAAATCTATGAATTCCAGATGCTGAAACTTGAGAAAAATGAGAAAAAGAAGTTTCAATTTGGCAGGGTGAGCGCAATGCAACCCCGGTTTGTGTAGATTGGCGTTTTTGTACAGAAGACGCAAGAGTTAAGGTTTCAAAAATTTATCCTACCCGTCAAAATTAATGGGACAGACCACTAGTAAAACCCGATTTAGTATTACTCCGGTTCAACCAAATTTAATATAACTACCTTTTTTAAATTTGGTATAATAATTTAATAACAAAGAAGTAAATATAGTATTTATCACCCTTTGTAAACTATACTTGTTTTTTTCTACGAATTACTATAGTTTTATTTCTGAATAATCTGAGAAGTAGCTATTTTCCATTTGCCGTCTACAAATGTCAAATTATAAATAACTGTTAATTGGGCAGAGCCTGACCTTGTAGTTTCTAATTTATCATTTTTAAAAAGTTGATATTCTTCAGTAACTTTAATTTGAATCTTGGCTTGATTTCCTTGAGTATAAAAATATTCAATACTATCTATTTTTTGTACTCTATACTGATAGTAAGCATTATTTTCTTTTAACCAGGCGATCGCTCCATTGGAGGCTACTATGCTATCATAGACTTTTCCTGTTGTTAATTCAGCAGCAAGTTTTCGGTTATAGGGAGGAGCAAATATTTCTTTTTTTGCTTTTAACCAATTCTGGATTAATTCTTGAGCTTGTTGTTGAGAAATTGATGTTACTAATTCGGTGGTGGGTGGTGTGGGAATATTTGGTATTTCTAAGTCCGTTTGGGGAGATTTGCTTAAGACATTTTTGAGCAAAATACTACTCAAAAAACAACTGCCAATAGCACCACTAATAATCACAGCTTTCTGCCAAGTTTTGCGATTAATAGATAATTGAGTTGAAGGAGGGTCTAGACATTGGTCTAAAGGTGAATTTAAAGTTGTCGCTGTGTCAGAATTATTGATTACTACTAAAGATGAAGATGACGGAGTTTTTTCATTAGTAAAAACCTGAGTTGAATTAGACTTTAAAGCATCTAACATTTCTGTAGATGTAGCAAAGCGATCGTTAATATTAGGTTGAATTGCTCGGTCTAAAATTCCTGCTAATTTAGAAGTTAAATTACTCGTATATTTTTGCCAAATAATCTTCCCTGTTTGTAAATCCATTTCTAAATCTTGGGGAACTCTTCCTGTTAGTAGAAAAATAGCTGTTAGTCCTAAACTATATAAATCGCTTGCATAAACTGGTCGTCCTGCTGCTTGTTCAAAAGCCATATATCCAGGAGTACCAATCATCATAGAAATAGGTGTCGTATTTTGAGAATTAATTGCTGTGCTAATAGAATCTTTTACTGCCCCAAAATCTATTAAAACTGGCAAGTCATCCTGTTGGCGCAAAATAATATTTTCCGGTTTAATATCCCGATGAATAATATTTCTGCTATGTATATAATTAATAACCGATAGTAAACTAATCAGAATTTTCTGAACATCACCATCTGTCATTGGGCCTGTAGTTTTTACTTTTTTCCCTAGGGTTTCTCCCTCTATCCATTCTTGTACCAGGTAAAATTGACCTGCTGTATCACTAAAATAAGCATACAACTTGGGTATTTGGCTATTAGTCTCCCCTAATTCTTCTAAAATGGCCGCCTCTCGTTGGAAACGTTCCAATACCTGTTGGTAAATTTCGGGATTATTTGTAACTACTTTAAGTTGCTTAATTACACAGTAGCGGCCTGAAGGCATTTGGGTATCTTGAGCTAAAAAGGTTTCTCCGAACCCACCACTACTGAGTGCTTGTATAACTTGATAGCGATTGTTCAAAACTGTCGGTTTCACATCAGGAATTATTACCCATTTGTTTTAATTCAGGATAACATACTTATTAGCTAATAATCCTTATCAAAAATGAGAAAATTATTAAAGTTAATTATTTTAACAGTAGCGATTACTGGCAGCTATACAGGAATTTTATCGATTGTGAATAAGATTAATGCTGCTCAAAATAGTGTTAATTTACAGACTAAATATATTGCTAATGTTCGGGATAATCGCAAAAGAAAATATGACAATAAAAATAATATTAATTCACAATTATCTGCTTCAGAAAAACTATCTAATTTTCGTATAGTTAAATTTGATGATACTACTTTAAATTCTCTAGATATTGATGAAAAAAAATCATCAAAATTATCTATTTTATCAAGGCAAAATATTTTAAAAGAAGCACCTATAGGTCCTTCTCAACCTCCGACAAGACCAGTAATTGATGTTCAGTTAAATAAAAGTGTTGGAGACAAAATAATTAAAAAACCATCAGCCAATAATATTCCCGAAGATCCTCAGTTTAAACCAGTGATGGAATATGCTATAAAACAAAATCTTTCTCAACGTCCGATGGCAGAAATTATGCAGGCTATCGCTGATTATTTTATTGGTGCTCCCTACAAGGCTGGATTATTAGACCAATCAAATCAAGAATCTTTAGTTATTAGTTTAGATGGATTTGATTGTGTATTATTTGTGGAAACTGTCTTGGCAATGGCTAGGGGAATAGCAATGGAAGATTATGCTTATTTGACCTTTATTAATAACATTAGAAACCAGCGTTACTGGAAAGGTAAAATGGATGGATATTGCAGCCGTTTACATTATTTTTCTGAATGGATTGCTGATAATCAAAGACGTGGAACTGTTATAGATATCGGTGTTGAATTAGGTGGTGAAAGGGTAAATAAGCAATTATTTTTTATGAGTAAAAATAGATTTAAGTATCCACAAATTGCTAGGAATGATGCTAATTATCAATGTATTGTTAGTATGGAAGATAGTATCAGTAAACTGAAAATTAATTATATTCCTTACTATAAAATTAGTACCGTTTATTCTCAGTTAAAAGCGGGAGATATAGTCGCCGTAGCAACAGAAATTAATGGCTTAGATGTGACTCATACTGGTTTAGTTTATCGTAATTCTGATGGTAATATTGGTTTGATTCATGCTTCCCCTGCGGGAAAAGTAACGGTTGCTTATGATTTAGAAAGATATATTTGGAATGTGGAAAGTGCCATTGGTATTTTAGTGGCAAGACCTGTCGATCCAAGAGAAGTAGTAGGGGTTAACGGTCGTTAACCCCTACAGGTGGTGTATAGTTTCATCTTTTGCGTAATCAAAAAAATCAGCATCTATGACTCAAACTTCACTATCAGCAAATTCAGACAGTTTCAATTTCAGCGCTCTAGTTAAAGATGTTAAAGTAGCCTTGATTATCGGTACTTTGGCAAAAAATATGTTAAGAACAGCATCAAACCCTTATATAGTCTAGGTTTTACATTTAACCAACCTTTTTCCTGATATATCTAGGTTTGAGCCATTTTGAACCAGAGCAACGTATTTCCCTTGCCCCTACTAGCTTTAAAGGCATTTTCGCTGTAAAAAATATCAAAGTACCGTTATTCAATTAACAGGGTTATTGCTGATCTACTTAGTTAAAAGAGTTGTTGGGAAATAAAAGTTGAACAATGCTCAAAAGCTTACCATATAAGGCTTTTACGATTTTAGGTATAAAGAATGCTATAAACTTTGACTGATAAGGGTTTTAGCCATTTTTTTGGCTTAATTCCCAACAACTCTAAAGTATTTCTAGCCCGATGGATGGGTAAAACTGAGTACGGAATTTATGAATATGTCATCTCTTGGTCATTACTCTTAGCAATTCCAGCAGGATTGGGTTTCCCTCGCACGGTATTGCGCTTAATTTCCGAATACCGAGTTAAGCAAGATTGGTGGCGTTTGGGCGGTATTATGCGTGGCAGCTTGTTACTGACCATATTGAGTAGTGTCTTTTTGTGTTTAGTTACCACGGGTCTAATTTTATTGCTCAACCATTATCACAGCTTTGCCTATGCAAAACCACTTCTAATTGTGATTTGGTTGGTGCCATTACAGACTTTAGTTAAGTTATTTATGGTTATGCTGCTTTAGTTAATATTGTTTTGAATGGAGTATTAATTCCTATCTTTGGTTCCATTGGAGCAGCGATCACTACTAGCTTGACTATGGCGATGTGGAATATCTGGCTTAGTTTCCTAGTGATTAAGCATTTAGGTATTTACCCTTCGGTTTTTTATAGTTTTTTTGCTAAAAGAGGGAGTCGGAAGTCGGGGGAAATAATTGATGATTTATGCGTATGAGATTGATTTTATTTTTTATGATCAGGACTTATGCAGAACCACCATCTCTTGGTGCACGTTCCTTTGCGTCTGACGCCGACGCGGGGTTGCACCGCTATCTAGTAGGGGCGAATGGCCATTCGCCCCTACAGAAGGTTTATGATTTGATATTTTGCGTAAGTCCTGAATGTTATAAGATCAATAATTTTAAGGATATGTATGTATTATGGCCGCTGATATTATTGACTATGAAATCAAAGGAGAATCTCTACAATTAGTAGAAATTGAACTTGACCCTGAAGAAGGAGTTAGAGCAGAAGCAGGAGCAATGACCTATATGGAACAAGGCATTGAAATGCAAACTACCACTGGTGGTGGTGCTTGGAAAGGTTTTAAGCGAATGTTGACTGGGGCAAGTTTTATGATTACCACTTTTTTCAATCGAGGTACAGGTAAAGCTAGAGTTGCTTTTGCTGCTCCCTATCCAGGGCAAGTTATTCCTTTAAATTTAACGGAATTAGGTGGAGAATTTTTATGTCAATCTAGTTCTTTTCTATGTGCTGCTAATGGTATTGATATTGAAATTGCTTTTACTAAAAAGGTGGGTGCTGGTTTCTTCGGTGGAGAAGGTTTTATCCTGCAAAAATTACAGGGAAATGGATTAGCTTTTGTTCATGCTGGTGGTACAATTGTAGAAAAAAATTTAGCTGACGGGGAAGAATTACGGGTAGAAACTGGTGCAGTTGTTGGTTTTTCTACGTCGATAAAATATGAGATTGAAATGATGGGTGGTTTGAAGAATATTGTATTTGCTGGAGAGGGTTTATTTTTAACTAAACTAACGGGTCCTGGTTTAGTTTATATACAAAGTTTACCTCTTTCAACTATGGCACTAAAAATTGTTGCTGCTGCACCTGTTCAGCAGTCAATTTCTTAGAAAATAGGGAGTAGGAAGTAGTAGGGACGTTGTATGCAAAGTCCCTCAAGAGTAGGGAGAAATAATTGATTTTATTTTTTATTATTGGAGATGTCTAATACCAATTTGAAAAAAATAATGATTTACTTGAGTAATTAACAGGCAAAATGACCTTTTTGATAATTATTAACCTTATTAAGCAGAAGCTTGTTAATTATTGCTCTGCTGATTAAATCTAAAAGTATTGACAGATAAATTTTTAGCCTTTTTAGGTTCTTAAAAAGTGTAAGTTTTTAGGTCATTCAGGTTCAAAAAGTGAGCCTTTAATGCTCACTACAGCAGAAAAATCAAGGGACTATTCTTCCTGGTAGATCCTCTATAACTCCTATTTATTCTGACTCTGTACGGACGTTGGATGCAACGTCCCTACTCATACTTTTTCAGCAAACCCTAATTATTCATGTTTTGACTACTCCTCTACAGACCTTGTACGCAACCTCCCTATCCGCTCCCCTACTCCCTATTGTATAATTTCACTACGAGAAGTTTTAGTTTTTCTCTCAGGATTAGCTGTTAAGTTTGCTGGTGATAAATCAACATAACCCCAGTTATTTAAAACATCTTTAAGTAAAATTTCTTGCTGGTTGCGTAACTCTGTTACACTAGCTCCTTTGTTCAGAATTGTAAACCAAACAACTCCCTTTTCTTTTGTTGGTAAAGCTCCTGCTAAAGCACTAACATAATCCAGGGTTCCAGACTTAACTACTGCCAAATTTGGAAGTTGTTTACGTTCATCTAAAATACCTTTATCTTTCCCAACCATAACAAACACATCTGCCACACTCATATTGTATTGCTGAAGATATTTATCAATTGCTAGAAACATTCCCGTAGCAGCGCGAGGAGAAATACGATTTTCTTCTCCTAAACCAGAACCATTAATTAATGTAATTTCCTCTTTTGGTACTCCTACAAATTGAGCTGCTTTTTCCGCAACTACTTGATAGCCTCCCACCGCTTCAGCTAACATATCTGCCATTAAATTATTGCTATATTGATTCATCTTTTTCACCAGTTCAGCCATCGGAAAAGAATAATGTCTAACTAATAGTTTAATATTTTCACTATGAGTAAGAGAAACTGCTACAACCCCATCAATTATTACTTGTGGTTTTGCTGTACCTGGAGGCAAAGTCTGATATTGATTTAAAACTTCTGAAGACCAAATTTGACTGTTTAATCCTTGTTTCAATAAATTACCAGCAGTCTGAGGATTAGATTCAAAGTTCATGTAAAATTTGCCAGTAATAATTAGATTTCCAGTAACTCTTTGAATCCCCATTTGATTTAATAAATTACCAATAGCGATCGCTTCTTCCCATACAAAAAATGGATCTTCTCCTCCTTGAATGACTAAATCTCCATTTAAAACGCCATTTTCAATTGTACCTGTTGTGCCAATTAAAGTAATAAATTGATGGTCGGGATTGAAAGTTTTTAAGGCTACTAAAGAAGTTGCTACTTTAGTAATTGAAGCTGCTGGTAAAGGAATTGTACCTTGATAATTTGCTAATAAAGTATCATTTGATTGTATCCATATTCCTTGATTTTGTTGAGAAAATCCTTGATTTGCTAATCTACTAAGATATGTTTGTACTTGAGTAGAGGCTATTTTTTCAGGATTATCTGGAGGTAGTGTTAAGGGTTTTTCCGGAATTTCAATTGATACTTTTGGGGAAGGTGTGGTTTCAGGAGAAGGAGATGGTATTTCTGGTTCAGGTGATTTACACCCAGCTAAAGATAACGCCATACAGATAGTAGTTATAAAAATTTTTTTTAGCATTAGTTTCGTCTTCATTTATTGCAGTAATATCTAGAGATTATACTATAGTTAACTCTGTCTGGCATTTTAGCAGTTTACATAGCAGAAGGAAGAAGTAATAAGTAAGAAGATTGTAGTTATCTACAACAGAAGGAAAAATCTGGCGTTTTCTGAGTTTTAACCTTTTTATCTGTCCGCGTCCTTTCTTTCCACTGCCATATCAAAAAATAATCAAATATTGATACTTTGACTTTGTTTGATTAGATTTTTTTTTAGATAAATAATATAGTTAATTTAGCAATAAATTTTGCCCGAAACAATCGTCTATTTTATGCTCAACTTAACAGAATAAATTGTAGATTCAACTAGAACTTATTACCCACTTCTGATTAAATATAAATAGTTTTTGTCAATTTGTGCAAGAGAATCTAAAATCTAATATTAAGTATGAATAAAAAAACAGGGCAAACTACCCTTTTAAGTAATAATCCTTATATAGAATTAAGTAATCAAGGCCAAATTATCACTTTCCAACTGACACAAGACAATCATATATTAGGGCGCGATCGCCTCCACGCCGATCTTGTAGTACCTTCTGGTTGGTTAGTTATATCTAGTTACCACGCCACTATCAGGAAAATTGACGATCGCTACTATATTTATGATGGTGACGGTCATCGAGCAAGTACCAATGGATTATTTCTAGACCGTACTCGCATCACTCCATCTGAAGGTCATCTTCTAGAGAATGGCATGGAAATCAAAATTGGTCTCGACCCCCAAAACCAAATCTTGCTGAAATATTTCGATCCTAATAATCCCATAACTATAGCATCTTTACCAAAAACGCGCTCAATATCTTTAAAAGATCGATCAGTTTTACTTGGTCGCGATCCTGATGCAACTCTGGAATTGGATGCTCCCATTGTTTCTCGTAGTCATGCCACCATTGAACCTAATGGTCAGGGTAATTACGTTTTACACGACTATAGTACCAATGGCGTTTTTGTCAATGGGGTGCGAGTTAAAAACTCTATTGTTTTGACTGAAGGAGCGGTCGTCAAAATAGGACCTTTTACTCTAATTAGGCGTGGCGATCGCCTAGAAGTTTTTGACCCTGGAAATCAAATTCGTATTGATGCCGATCGCCTATTTAGAATAGTCAGAGACCAACGAGGAAAAACACGAGTTTTGCTAAATGATATCTCCTTTGCGATCGAACCAGGACAGTTTGTGGCCTTGGTGGGAGGTAGTGGCACTGGTAAATCAACTTTGATGCGAACATTATTAGGAATAGACCCTACAACTAAAGGCAAAGTTTATATTAATGGTGAAGATTTAAGGAATAATTTCAATATCTATCGGACTCAAATTGGTTATGTTCCTCAAGATGATATTATTCATCGAGAATTAACAGTATTGGAGGTTTTAAATTATGCGGCAAAATTGCGATTACCGCCGGATATTAATATTAAGGAAGTAGTCGAAAAAACTCTAGAACAAATAGAGATGAAAGAGAGGAAAAATGTATTAGTTAGTCAGTTAAGTGGAGGACAGAGAAAAAGGGTAAGTATTGGTGTGGAATTATTAGCAGACCCCAAATTATTTTTCTTAGATGAACCGACATCAGGACTAGACCCAGGTTTAGATAAAAAAATGATGCAACTATTAAGAAAATTGGCAAATCAAGGACGAACAATTATCTTAGTCACCCATGCCACAGCTAATATTAGAATTTGCGACCGAGTAGTTTTTTTAGGTAGAGGAGGGCGTTTATGTTATTTTGGATCCTCGAGAGAAGCTATGACTTTTTTCTCTGTCAATACTGGTGATTTTGCTGATATTTATAACGAACTAGAAACCAGTGATGAAAATATTAATGAGTGGGTAAATAATTTTCGTCAATCAGAATATTATCGACGTTATATTGCCAATCATCTCAGTATCGATAATTTAAAATCCCCTACTAATTTACCCCCTAAACAACAACCTACTTCTTTTTGGAAACAACTTTTTATTTTAATTCAACGATATTTTCAATTAACTATTCGCGACCCCATTAACTTAGGTTTAGCTTTATTTACTGCCCCTATTGGTATTAGTTTAATTTTATTTGCAGTTAGAGATAAAAATCCATTAATTGGCGACCCAGAACCTACCTTAGCTCCTTTAGCTTTGCGAGTATTATTTGTATTTACCTGTGCTTGTTTATGGGTTAGTCTGTCTAGTTCTCTGCAAGAAATAGTCAAAGAATCAGCTATTTATATTCGGGAAAGATTAGTTAACTTAGGATTATTTGCTTATCTCAGCTCAAAATTAATAGTTCTAGGATTATTAGCAACTCTGCAAACTCTATTAATAGTAGTAGTAGTAATACTGGGATTTGAAAATCCCCAGCCAGAATTAATTTCATGGCCTATAGGAGTTAGTATTACCACTTTTTTAACATTAATAAGCTGTATTAGTCTGGGATTAATGATTTCATCTATTGTGAAAAATGGTTCTCAAGCTAATAGTGCTTTACCCTTAATATTGCTACCTCAAATTATTTTTTCTGGTGTTTTATTTGAAATGACAGGTATAGCTAGTAAATTTTCTTGGCTAATGTTAAGTCGTTGGTCTGTAGCTGCTTATGGGGCACTTGTAAATGTTAATAATATGGTGCCAGAAGCAACTAAATTACCAAATGGAAGTACCGTTCCATTACCATTTTCTGGTTCAGATGTTTACAACCTTAACTGGGAAAATTTAGGGATAAGTTGGGGAGCTTTATGTTTACATTCGCTGATTTATTTAGGCTTTACTATTTGGTTTCAGAAGAGGAAAGATATTGTATGATAATTAATTATTAATTATTAATAATTAATCCCTAGAGATTTAAAGTCTCTCATTACCAACGGATAATGGATAATTGATAATTATTGCTCTGCTGAATAAATCTAAAAGCATTGACATATAAAGACAAGTGCCTTTTTGGGGTCGAATTGCAGTGCAAATTTTTCAGCTGTTTATGCTCATGCATGGAGCGTATTTTAAGCTCATAGTTGGGCAGAAAAATCCCAAATTGACAATTGTTACTCCTACCTCCTCGCTCATTCCCATGTCTCCCCTCCTGGGAGGGGGAGGGGCGAGGGGTGGGTTGTCTCCTACCCCTACTAAAAGACTTTTGAGCGCAAACCCTAATTAGAGATAGTTTTCATTATCCATGATTCATTTCCCTACTCCCTATTTTGAAACTGATTTAATAACCAAGCATAAACTTGAGTTTGATTTGTTTGACGAGTGCGCTGAAGTGCTTCCTCTAATAAAGAAATGTCTAAACCAGGCAAAACTTGAGACCGATCGATTTTTCTACTACCACCGTCAGCAACAGCAAAGGCAATAATTTCTACATTCTGGACATCAACTATCCAATATTCAGCAATATTCAGTGCTTCGTACAGCAAACGCTTTTCCCCTTTATCATCAGGGAGGGAAGTATTGGCAACTTCAATAACTAGAGTTGGTGAGGGATAAATATCTAGGTCAATAATAGAACTTCCCCAAGGAATAACATCAGCATTTTCCCCAATGTAATAGGAAACATCGGGTTGAGTTGCTTGATATCCTGTTTTGCGGTAGGTACAATTATCTTTACCATTTAGATCAATGTTTTTGGTAGCAGCAAAGAGACCAACTGCAGTAATGATAACTGTGTGGTCACTAGCGTGGTCATTTCCTAATGGTGACATTTCTATTCTGAGTTTTCCTTTGTGGTAGTAAACTTTGGCTTTTTCATAACTTGGGTCTTCAAGAGTTTGGATGTATTGTTCCCAAGTTGCTGTTATCCAAGTTTCTGTGAGTAGTTGAGTTTGGGTTTTGCTCATGTTTTATCGGAAAAGGTATATTTTATATTTTAGATCAGGTTAGCGATCGCTCTTTTAAGAATTAACTCTATCTAACCATTTTTCAGCTTGAGAATATTTATCTTTAACGAAAAAGAATTTGTTTGAGTAGTTTTTATATTCATTTATTTTCTCTATATTATATCATGTTATCCCTCCGGGTGAGCTACGAATTGCGGACGGGTCAGTTATAAATAAAATTTAAGGACTGACAGTACCGACAGTACCAAATAAATACTGAAATTATCAATACCCCCAATACCAATATTTTCTCTTTTTCTCCTTTCTTACCTCCTGACTCCTGTACGTCGCCAATCCGACCGCTCCCCTACCTCACTCCTGACTGCTTACAATAGTTATTTATAAGTATTCAACCATTAGCGTAGCTCCCCCGGAGGGGGAACATGATATTATAGCGGAGGGGGAACATGATATTATAGCCAAAAATAGCGATCGCTAGTTGATTGTTGTTATTAGACTTAGCTTGATCTACTATATTTTTCATAGTAGTGTTTATATTTAAGTATTCAAATAATAATATATCATTTTTAAACACATAATGAAATATTGGCTAATGAAATCTGAACCAAAAACTTACAGCATCTCAGATATGAAACATGAAAAAACTTGTATTTGGGATGGAGTGAGAAATTATCAAGCTCGGAATTTTTTGCGACAAATTAATCCGGGAGATTTAGCATTTTTCTATCATTCTAATACTGTACCTCCTGGCATTATTGGATTAGTAAAAATATTAGAAAGTGGCATTGCTGACCCTACTCAATTTGACCCAAAAAGCCAATATTTTGACCCAAAATCTACTCCTAATTCGCCTCGGTGGCAAACTGTTTTTGTGGAATTTGTAGAAGAGTTTCCTCAATTAATATCTTTGGCTATTTTGAAGCAAGAATTTAGCCCAGATGAATTGTTAGTTACTAAGAAAGGAAATAGGTTATCCGTAATGCCTGTTGCTCAAAATGTGGCAGAGAAAATTTTAGTAATGAAAGATGGTTTTTAAGCTAATTTACTATATTCTTCTGTGCCGATAAATTAGTCCAGTAGGGTGCGTTATTCATTAATTGATAATGGATAATTGATAATTACCTCTGGTTAAAACCGTTACGGAATTGAATATAAGGAAATATTATTTCTTCTCTTAGTCAATTGGATATGGCGAGGAGACCCGTTCTTGCAGACCCGCTCCGAAGATCGCCATCCCACCCTTCGGGAAGCTACGAAGATCGACCGCTTTTTTCCCCTTAAAAGGGGAGGTTTCAAGGCGCGAATTATTTAATTATTAATTATTAATTATTCGGTAACGCACCATCCCACAGTCCAGTCGTAGTAGACTGACACAGCTAAAAGTGTGCATTAGATTTTTTGGTATAACTTTTGTTATAGCAAGGTTTGACTGATTTTTTTGTAGCAACATTTAAGTGTGTCTGGTACGTTACGCTTTGCTAACACACCCTACTGAACCTGATTTTTTTGTAGCAACATTTAAGTGTGTCTGGTACGTTACGCTTTGCTAACACACCCTACTGGACTGACGCAAAAGCAAGCAAATTTGATATAATTGTTCAGTCTAAAAAATATTAGTAATTATCAAGTGAGTAATGAGTGATTTTCAAGTATGCGATCGCGATTTAACGGAGGCCATATTATCTGATTATTTGCAAGCAGATAGTATTGCAGTGGATACAGAAACTATGGGATTGTTGCCCTGGCGCGATCGCTTATGTTTAGTCCAGTTATGCGATGCTCAAGGCAAAGTTACAGCAATTCGGATTGAAAAAGGGCAACAAGAAGCACCGAATTTAAAACAATTAATGGAGGCAACTGGAATAGTTAAAATATTTCATTTTGCTAGGTTTGATGTAGCAATGTTGCAGCATCATTTAGACATTAAAGTTTCCCCAATTTTCTGTACCAAAATTGCCAGTAAGTTGGCACGAACTTATACAGGTAAACATGGTTTAAAAGACTTAGTAATGGAATTAGAAAAAGTAGAGTTAGATAAATCTGCTCAAAGTTCTGATTGGGGAAATGCAGAAAATTTAACGGAGGAACAATTGAGTTATGCTGCTAATGATGTGCGGTATTTATTGAGTGTCAAAGAGAAGTTAATTAAAATGTTGAAACGAGAGGAAAGATGGGAATTAGCACAACAGTGTTTTGAATTTTTACCCGTGTTTGTGGGATTAGATTTATTGCAGTATAAAGATATTTTTGAGCATTAATTAAATTGGGATTTGCGGGGCAATATTTGTCTTTTTTCTACTATTTTCAATGCAAAAATATGGGTCAATATTGCTCCGCAATGCCACCGTAAATGTAGGGCTGAAAGTCATCAACCCTGACTTGATTAGTGTCCGTGTGTAAGTCCTGTTATTGAATAAATTGGTTTGGGAGGGGCGATCGCTTTTATAGTTTATCCTTTTCCAAAGTTTGACAAAAAGAGGGATGTTTTTCCATAATGAAAGTATCAAATATATTAATATAATTATACTTAAACAAGTGACAGATGAAACTAGACAAGAAATAGCAAGATTTCTGGCAAGGTAACTGGCAGCAAGGACAGTAATTCCCCAAAGAAGATCGGGAAAAGGTTTTAGGAGGTTTAGTCAGTTCAAAAGAGTTATTGGTACGGCGGGCAATCAACTAGCTTGGCATCATCTTGTCGGACAAACTATTTAAAATTTACAGACTTTTGGTGCGGAAGCAATTCATAATACGGGGAATTTAGTTTGCTTAGAACATGGTTCTGGATCTATTCACCAAGAAATAACCAATTTCTATAATTCGATTCAACCAGAGCTAACTGGTTCAGAAAGGATGAAGGTGAGAGAATGGATCGGCAAACAATCTTTTGAAGAACAACAAGATTTTGGTGTCAGAGTAGTTAGAGCTTTCGGAGGTACAATTTCATGCTGACTTTAGATGTAGAAGCAATTTTAAATTCCATTCCTAATGAGGTTGCTTGGGAAGATGTGGTGCAGTTCCATCAACTTGACGATCGCGTTGCTATAGCTAATGATTTTTGTCCTAATATCATTGGTGTTAATGATGGCTCTATTGAGTGGTGTCCGAATGAGGAACCGCCAAACTATTTGGAAAAGTTGGTTTGGTTGTGGGTGGTTCGTCCAGATATGGGGGCAGCGTTCGCGGAGCGTTGCGGATGCAACATCGCTCTGGAAGCTCCATTGGAACTAAAAAAGATTATTGGTAATTATATTCTGGTGGGTGATTGAGGCCGATCGTCTTTCTGTTTCAAGTCCAGGATTGAAATCCTTGGGTAATAGCTTAAGTCATCTTTAGATGACTGAATTACCTATAGAACCCATTTGTTATCTTTTAGCAAAAGACTATACTAATGAGCGATATAGCTGCCGCTAGGCTCCGCCAACGCTTGCTTAGGATGAAAAAATGCCATATTCAAGCAGCTTAACAGATAAAGAATAGGAGATTATCGAACCACTACTAGCCAAGAAATAGAAAGAGCAAAAGACCTACCTAAAATCTTAAGAATTGCTGAAAAAACAGTGGAATTTCTTAGGTCTAGAGTAGTGTATATAGATTCAAATGTATTTTTTAAGATAAAAATAGCTTGATGGTGTATCTACACAAAGATATGACTATAGAGATAGACCTTAACATTTAAGTTTAAGAGTTATTTGAATTCTCAGTCAGAAGCAGATGCTCCCATCAGGATTCCTGTACTTAGAAGTAAAAATTTTAACATAACTTTATTCCTTAGTTTTCTTCCTGAAAGAACATTATTGATATGAGTATTACTTCAAGAGTAAGACCATGTACACTCCCCATTTTATGTCCGTTATTTCTAATGCTTGTCTTCCATATCTTTAGTGAGGTAAATTGAGATGAAATTTGGTAGTCTCTTGATGCCGTCCCACCCACCGGAAGTTACAATCCGGGAAGGACAAAATGCAGACCTAGCTGAACTTGAACGGCTGGACGCTATCGGTTTTGACGAAGCATGGATTGGAGAGCATTTTACTGCTCAATGGGAGCCATGCCCTTCGCCAGATCTGCTAATTGCGCAAGGGCTATTGTGCACACAGAATATTCGTCTAAGGCCTCTTGGCCATCTGCTGCCTTATCACAACCCAGTTGAACTTGCTCACCGAGTTTCCTACCTTGACCATATGGCTGCAGGTCGCTACCAGCTTGGTGTAGGCATTAGCGCTCTTCCTTCAGATCGGGCACTTTTCAATGTTCCGTCTGGCGGTGGGCAAAATCGTCGCATGACCTTTGAATCTCTGGAAATGATGACCAAACTCTGGACTGAAGGTCCTAGCGATTTCACAGGGGAGTTCTGGTCGATGGGCAAGGCCGAAAGTACGTTGCCAGAACTTGGGTATCACCTCGCCCCCTATCAAACCCCGCATCCGCCAATTGCCATTGCTGGCCTCACTGCCGGTTCTGCCAATCACAAGCTGGCTGGTGAGAAAGGATATTTACCAGTCAGTCTGAGTGTCGATCCCGATGCATCGATAACTGCTCAACATTGGGACGCGGTTATGGAGGGGGCAAAGCACGTCAATCGGCAACCCGACCGCAGTGATTGGCGCATTATCCGCGATGTGTATGTGGCACCGAGTGATGCAGAAGCCCGTGAACTCGCTATCAATGGTGCAATGGGTCGGTGCTGGCGCGAATTTTTGCTGCCAATTTACCTTGGCCTTGGCCTCGGACCAATCCTTAAAACCGATCCAGATATGCCAGATACGGCAATTGATGTTAATTATCTTGCCGACAATCTTTGGCTAGTGGGCTCGCCAGACACTGTAGCAGAGCGAATCAAAAGGCTTCAGGAAAAAACAGGTGGTTTCGGATATCTCGTGATCATCTCTTACAATGCTACCAATGAGATTGACCCATGGGAGCGTAGCCTTCGCCTTTTGATTGAAGAGGTAGGACCTCTTGTCCGAACAAATTTAGGAGTAGAGGCTGTTGCTGCCTCTATGGCTGGACAATGAGTTATGTTGCGATCGCTACTGAGCAGTTCGATACTGTTGTGGCCTTCTATGGCGATCAGCTTGGTTTCCCAGTTGTGGAACAGTGGGACCGTCCAAATGGCCGTGGAATACGTTTTGACTTGGGTGGTATGCGGCTCGAAATTCTTGATAATCAACGGGAACGATCACCACTATCTCTAGGCCAACCAGGCGATCGCTTCCATATCGTGATCGAGGTCGATGACATTGAGGCTACTCAGCGTCAACTCGCCATTGATACCCCCGACCCACAGTCTACCTCTTGGGGTGCGCGGCTCTTCCAGCTTCGGGACCCTGACGGGGTGCCTGTGACCTTTCTAGAGTGGATCAGCAGCCCAGAAGAATAATCCCTGGTTATATGAGATCAAGCATAGATAGTTTGTGGAGACAAAACTTATGAAAAGGCTAATAGTTGGTATTTCTGGTGCTAGTGGTGTCATCTATGGTATCCGGATCCTTGAGCTGCTGCGCGAAACGAGGGAGTTCGAGCTTCATCTTGTTATGACTCGCTTTGCACGCATAAACATTGAAATCGAAACTGACCTCTCACCCAAATATGTTGAGAGCCTAGCTGACGAAGTACACAGTGACAAGAATCAAGCTGCGACAATTTCAAGCGGGTCATTTAAAACTGAAGGTATGATTGTTGCTCCATGCTCAATGCGAACACTCTCGGCAATCACGCACTCTATGTCGGATAATCTTTTGACTCGAGCTGCTGACGTGGTACTCAAAGACCGTAGGAGATTAGTTTTAATGCCGCGAGAAGCACCACTTCATCTAGGTCACTGCAAACTTATGTATGAGGCAGCCCAGCTTGGTGCAATCATCGCACCGCCAATGCCAGCATTTTACAACCGACCTGAGACAATTGATGAGATTATCAACCATAGTGTCGGCCGAGTCCTTGAACTCTTTGACATTGATTTAGGAATTCTGAAGCGTTGGGAGGGGCACAAAGCGGAAAAATCAAGAGCGGTAGCCTTACAGAGTGCTGGAGAGAAACCTGAACAGCCAAATGGCAAACGCTTAGTGACACAGACCAAAGAGATTTGAACGTATGCGATCATATGCACCAGTGTAACAGGAGTAAAAGTGTTTCAATTTATTTCACTTATTGAAAATTGTTACCTGGCAAACACCCATTAGTTTTTTTATGAAACTATACTTGTTAACTTGTGAGATATGGTGGCAATTTTCAACTCTTAAATCTTAGCCAAACGAACATCTCCCGAAGGTGCGCGAGTATCGCGACAAAGGTGTGCAGCATCCTATGGAAGTGAACTGGGATTTTGTCGAAATTACCTACATGGAAGATGGCGGTAGCGATAACGATGACGTGATAGTCTTCGCTCCCAGCGAGTTGCCCGAGTCTAGTAGGGTGCGTTAGGCGCTCATCACAAACTGCCATTGAACTGTCAAGCATTCCATTGTGCCGTAACGCACCGTTGAGTAGTAGTTTGTAGTCCAGTAGTGGGCTTATCCCCTAAAATGGTGCCCTACGACGGATTGCTCAATCCCTTTCATCATCTGAATTTAGGCTGTCTAATATCATGTTCGGATAATCAGTTATAATAAACCTTCTGCCTTCTAACCTTGCTCTTTCCCTTCTGCCTTCCCCTCCTGGGAGGGGTTAGGGGTGGGTTGCCTTCTGCCTTTGGTCCACAGATATTATAAGTATTCAACCGAACATGATATAACGCACCCTACTACCGACTAATGGACTGACTGGATCGACTATTAAGGGTTATTATAAAAAGAAAAACCAATGTCAGCCAGGGATTTTTTCCATCAGGAAGTTAAAAATGCTCTAATATAAAGATGGATGGTCAATCACTCATGACCCATTATCTATTAGTTTCGGTCATGTAGATATGTCTATTGACCTTGGTGCAGAACAACTTATTGGAGCAGAAAAAGATAATTAAAAGATAGCAGTTGAAATTAAAAGTTTCTTACCAAAATCATCAGCTATTTATGAATTTCATATTGCCTTGCGACAGTTTATTAATTATCGGGCAGCACTAAAACAGAAGGAACTTGACCGAACACTTTATTTAGCCGTACCTCTGATTACTTATAACAACTTTTTTAAACTTTAATTTCCTCAGTTAATACTTAATGAAAATCAAGTAAAATTAATTATTTATAACCCAGATAAAGAGGTAATTATAGAATGGAAAAACTAGAAAAATATCGTCATTTAGTCCAGGAATTTTTGTTAGAGTATAGTCAAAATAAACCTGCTTATGGAGAAATCGAAGTACAGCCAATTTTTGATACTGTACGAGACTATTAGCAGATTGTTTATCTTGGTTGGGAAAAAGAACATTTGATTCATAGTTGTCCGATTCATATTGATATTAAAGGCGAAAAAATTTGGATTCAGTGGAATGGAACTGAGTTGGATATTGCAGAAGAATTAGTGACAAATGGAGTCGCAAAAAAAGATATTGTTCTAGGATTTCATACGCCTTTTATGAGAAAGTTTACAGAATATGCTGTGGAATAAGATGGGGAGATGGGGAGATGGGGGGATGGGGAGGTGGGGGGATTTAATGTTGAAGTATATATAGAGTTATAAACATAATAAACATAATATTATATATATAACTGGATTCTATATAACACATCAACTTAAGTTTTTTTCAACAACCATTTATCAACGTTTTTGGTCATTTTCACAATCATCCCCAAAATTTGGTTATATTGACTATAAAGTTGTCTTGCTGTTTCTATATCCAAATATTGACATTTAACTGCAAATTTTAGCCAAACTTGACTTTCTGCTGCTTCCGCTTCAGCATCATTTAATCTTATTGACACTCCCTGCTAATATTGAATTTAGTTCCGAGGCAAAACTAAATTCTTGAGCTAATACTTTGCAATATTTATTTAGGTCATATTTGCTGACACCTTTGTTATACATCTAATATCTTAAACACTTATTTTGGATGAATTGAGATGTTTTAATGGCTTCATCTATTGCTTTGTATTGCTCTGGTTTAGCTTTGACTTTGAACTCGTAAATTATCATTTTTGCTCGACCTACCTTTTGATTTTTATGCTATCATAAAAACCCTAATTAGCGGAGAAAATGTCAAGGGGAAATTAGATATTTTTACAGGCGACTAAAGTCGCGCGTGAGCTAAACGTCCACGCACTAAAGCGACGTGGTTTTCAAGCTCTCATCCCAATAGATAAAAATAAACCTCTATAACGTCTTCTCCTCCATGCTTCTGCTAAATTAGCACATACAGAACGGGAGGAACGCCTAATTTGGTCAGTTAAAGAATATGTTTCTTCTTGGGGAAAAGTTTTAGAAATTTCAAAAATTTTCATAGCAGTATTAAAAGCAATTTGATACACCTCTAAATCTTCATGATTATTAATTAAATTTTCGCGACTTTCAGTCATATATTTTTCCCACTACAACAACAATATCCAATCCCGCCATCTCCCCATCTCCCCATCTCCCCATCTCCCTACTCTCACAACAACCCTCGATAACGAATAAACAGTAAAATAACTGCCCAGGAACCCAATGCCACTTTTATTGCCACTAAAATATTAAGTATCGGCAAAATTCCCCCACTAACAAGAGTACCTAACTCTCCTTTAGGTAATTCCAATCCCATCAGAGTTATAGCTGCCAATACAATGAATATTAAAACCGAAACCTTTTCCCAAGTAGCAGCATTCCATGTTTTATAGATTTTCTCCATCTTCTCAGATGATGAAGTAATGGCAATCAAACCAATAGCAGTTCCTCCAGCAACCCCTGCCGCAAACCCACCACCTGGACTTAGATGTCCCCTAATTGCTAGCTCAATACTCACCAACGCCGTAATAGTAGCTCCCAAACGCGCTAGCACAATTGAAGGTTGATCGCTAAATTGATAAACTTTTTCGGTGGGTTTTTCATTTGCGAGGAGAAAATTCACGCCCAAAATAGCGATCGTAAATACCACCACTTCAAAAATTGTGTCGTAGAGTCGATTTCTAAAAATGATGCCAGAAACTGCATTTGGTACTCCACTATCATCTACGATCGCTCTCACAATAGAAATTTCCTCCCATTCTGCTTGTGGGTTGGGCATAATTAGCACTTTGACTAACAATGCTATTCCAGCTATAATATAAATCCATTTCATTAATGTTTGCCCTCCAAGTTTGGTACAGTAATGTATGTCACAATTGTTTTTGCTGAAGTTAGTTCGGTTTCCATAATCTCAAAAAGACGATGCACTCTAATGCTAGTTTGATAAGTGGGTTCGCTGCCTGGTTTTGATGTTTCTGATTTACTACAGATAGCGTGAACCTCTTTACCTATCAATGCCCATTCTAAAGCTTGTTTGTTAGGATATTCAACTAATTCAAGACGCAAATGATATTTATTAATGGTTTGTCTGATCTTAGATATTAATTTGGTAAAATCACTGTCTGCTTCTACCTCTACCCCTTTAACTATTCCCAGACGCATGACTAAAGAGGAACGAACTGCTACAACATAAAGAGTAATAGCTAACATTGTACCTACTAAAGCTTCAGTTAAAGCTACATCCGCAGCTCCTAAAACTGCATATACCAAAGCTGCTACTGCTCCTAAAATAGCTCGGATAATCAAAGCATCATAAGGATTAACTTGAAATAACAGTATAAAAGCTGCTAAGGGTAGCAGGGCAATGATCACATAAATATAACTATCAATCATTTTTTTCTCCACTACTAGAGCAATATGCTAAAACATACCCCAAAACCGTATTCCAAATTGCCAAAGTAATCAGTGCTAGGAGCAATAACGGCCATTCAAAAGGAATTTTCAGTAGTAAACCGACAACAATACTCATCGATCCAAGGGTATCAGCTACCGAAAGACTATGGAGTTTAAATAAAACCGATCTATGTCCGAGTAGGGGGAGTGTTCCCCAAAACCACAAAATAATTCCAATAACTATCAAGCTATAGCTTAAAATGTCAATTAAAATGTCAATCATATTTCGTTTAACCTTTTGATTAAATTTGCCAGTAGCATTAATCCCGCATTACCCACACTCAGAATAATAACTGCAACTACTCCAATTGACCAATCATCTCGCAAAACGGATACCACCAACATCATAATCGAAGTTTTGGTGGCAATACTAGCAAAGGCTAGTATTTTCTGCCAAATATTATTATCCTGCCAAGCTTCATAAATGGGTATGAGCAAAGCTAAAATCATAGCAATCAAAATATAGTTCATTTGTTTTTCATCCGTCGCACTACGTGTACTTCATACCACCCTTGTTCATGGTATTTCAAAACAATGCTTTTAGGGGTAAAAGTAATCAAAAATATATCCAGAAATATCAATCCTGGTGTTCGTTTTGGTTTAACTTTTTCGCAAACCAATACTTCATCATTATGGGGGCGAAGCATAATTTGTATTGCTTCTATATAGGCCTGGGGAATTGCGACCACAATTTCCCATAACACGTCTAACCAATCTTTTAGAGCGCCTAATGATTTACGACTACGAGGTAATAAAAAGGCGATACTGACACCAATAATAATATTTGCCGGACTTAAGTCGGCGGTTAGTAAAAACCATATTGTCAGTCGTAATACTATATTGAAAAACCCGATTGCGTCCATACTATCCAGAAAAGTAAAATTAACATGAAGCTCATAAATCCAATCAGATGGTCGAATTCTTCGACCACACGGGGGAATTTAATCGCCAACTTCTTAAAAATCAATAGATATGCTAGCCAACCAATAGCTATACTTACCAGTGGTTTGATTATATTCTTGAGGGTGTAAGCTTCATAATAAACAGCATTTGCCACAATTAATCCGCCGAGTAAGACTATCATTGCCCACCAAAAACCAAATTTTACTTTGATTTTTTCCTCGTTTTTCTGGTGAGGAAGAAAAATGAATTTCGCAAAAGAAATGGCTGTTCCCACTGCGGCAATGTTCATCCCAACAACCTGCCAGGGTAATAGATTTTTAGAGGTTAACACTTTTGCCCCAAAACCAGACAATAGTGGGAAACCAGAGATCGAAAAACTAGCGATAACTAAAGCCACCCAAATCTGATTATCAATGGGTTTATAATGCAATTCTTTAAAATTACGGCTTGGTAAAATCCCTGCAATTAAAAACAGAGCAGATTTAACTAAACCATGGGTCAAAGCATAGAAACCAGCTACTACTGGCGCAGCAAGTACAAAACCTAACTGAGAAATGGTATGAAATGCCAGCATCCGTTTAGTATCTTTTTCAAATACAGCATAACCCACACCTAAAAGTGCTGTACTAACACCAAAAAATCTCACGATCGGATCGATTTCCTCTAACATTAGCGCACAACGTACTAGAGGAAAGACTCCAGCTTTGACCACAACTCCTGACAACATTGCTGATACAGGACTCTGTGATTCGGAGTGGGTTAAAGGCAACCATAACCCTGAGACAAAGATACCACCCTTGGACAATAATCCCAAAAATATGAGGGCGATCGCTTCGGGAGGCGAACCACGCAAACCAGCAAAATAAAAGGAATGATGTGCCTTATACACGATTACTGCTCCCACCAGATAAAACAGCATTGCCGTATTACTGACAAACAGATAGCGCAATCCTACCCAAATCGCTCTATCCGTACGCGGATAAGCTACCAGGAGGAACGCAGCAATACCGATTACCTCTAGTGCTACATATACGCTCATGAAGTCTGCACAGATAAAAGTAGCATTAACGCTACCATGCAGAATCACTATTTGCATATAGAAAAAAGCAGTTCTTTCGCTACTCCAACAGTAAAAAATAACTGCGAGTGTTACTAGAGCATTAGTAACGATAAAAAAGCCACTCAGTTGATCGATGATTAAAGTTACACCGAAACTATCTAGTAACTGTATCTTCAAAGGAGACGAATTTACAAATATCGCCAAGGCATAGTTAGTCGAAACCAATGCTATCCCTAGAGCGAGAAAGCGGTCTAGTTTGGGTAATAGATAGATAACGAAACCAGTAAAAAAGGGTAATGCCATCCAGAGGATAGTAATATTGGTCATATCTGTACCATCCAGAAAATTATAATCAACATTAGACTCATTACCCCAATCAAATGATCGAATTTCTCAACTCCACGAGGGAATTTCAGAATTAATTTCCTAAAAATCAAAAGATATGCCAACCAGCCAATACTAATAGTTATTAGGGGTTTCAGTATATTATTTAAGCTATAAGCTTGGTAATAAACAGCATTTGCTACAATCAATCCGCCGAGTAAAATTACCATCGCCCACCAAAACCCAGATGTTGCTTTTCCTTTTTCTTCGCTCTTTTGATGGGGGAGAAAGATAAATTTGGCAAATACAATTGTCGTTCCTACTGTAGCAACATTCATTGCCACAACCTGCCAAGGTAATAAATTTTTGGAGGTCAATATCTTAGCTCCAAAACCAGACAATAGGGGAAAACCAGAAATTGAAAAACTGGCGATCGCTAAAGCTATCCACATTGAGTTATTGAGCGGTTTGTCTCGCAACTCCTGAAAATTACGACTGGGTAAAATACCTGAGATGAGAAAAAGTGCTGATTTCACCAATCCGTGAGTCAAGGCATAAAATCCTCCTACTTCTGGTGCCGCCATGATAAAACCCAATTGAGAAATGGTACTAAATGCTAGGGTACGCTTGGTATCTTTTTCCACAATGGCATAACCTACTCCTAACAAAGCTGTCGTCACACCAAAAATTCTCACTATTGGATCGATCTCCTCTAACAGTAGGGCACAACGCACTAAGGGAAACACACCAGATTTGACCACAACTCCTGATAACATTGCTGATACTTGACTCTGTGATTCGGAGTGGGTTAAAGGCAACCAAAATCCTGAGACAAAGATACCCCCCTTAACTAATAATCCTAGAAATATTAGAGCAACTGCTTCAGGAGGCGAACCGCGCAAACCAGCAAAACTAAAGGAATTATGTGCCTTATATACCAGTACTGCTCCTACCAGATAAAACAGCATTGCCGTATTACTGATAAACAGATAGCGCAATCCTACCCAAATCGATCTATCTGTACGCGGATAGGTAATGAGAAGAAAGGCAGCAATACTAATTACCTCTAATGCTACATACAAACTAATAAAATCTGCACATATAAAGGCAGAGTTGACACTACCATGCAGAATCACTACTTGCATATAGAAAAAAGCAGTTTTTTCGCTACTCCAAGTGTAAATAATAACTGCGGTTGTAACTATCGCATTAGTGACGATAAAAAAGGCACTTAGTTGGTCGATGGTTAAAGTTACACCAAAATTATCTAGTAACTGTATATTTAAAAGTGATTGGGTTGAAAATATCGCTAAGGCATAGTTAAGCGAAAGTAATGCTACTCCCAGTGCGAGAAAGCGGTCTAGTTTGGGTAGTAAATAAATCACAAACCCAAGAAAAAATGGTAATGCCATCCAGGCGATCGTAATATTGGTCATTTCAGTTATCAGTTATCAGTTATCAGTACCGACCGCTAATACCGTTTCACTAAAGTCAGAAGTTAAAAATCAGAAGTCAGAAGTGATATTAATGGAACTTAAAAACTCTACTCTACAGTAATTTCAGTTTATTATTTGACTTCATCAGTTAGCAACTATTTGTGACATTTTTTGAGTGAATTGGTATAAAGTATGAGGCACCAAAATACTGAAGTTTACTTTGCTCTTAGTCTTATGGATATGGCGAGGTCTCCTCGCCATCCCACCCTCCGGGAAGCTCCGAAGATCGACCGCTTTTCATCCTTGAAAAGGGGAGACTTGAGACCTAATTTTTTGGTCATGATGGTGTGTTATTTTCTTCGATTGCGCTAGTTTCCAAAGTGGGATTATCTTTTGCCAACTTCATCACACCCACCAACATCAAAGCTTGAATTGAAAAACCAATTACAATTGCTGTTAAGATAACTGCCTGGGGAACGGGGTCGGAATAAGCAACATTTTTGGTTTCGTCGGCAATTGGTGTAAACAAACCATCTAGGGATGCTATTAGCACATAATAGGCAATAACTCCCGTACTCATAATATCCATTGATATGATTTTCATCACCAGATTTTTCTTAAAAATGATGCCGAAAAATCCACATAATATGGTTGAAAATATACAAGCTTCTAACATGAAAATTAACTAATTAATTGTTATTTTTTTGCAGAAAATTCATTTTTAAATCACAAAAAATTAAGGATAAATATCCATAAATTAAGGTAGTATAAGAATGAATTTTGCCAATAATCAAAGACTTACGCCAGTTTAAATCAACTGACTAAATTGACTTAACATGAGCATATTTTACAATTGCCCAAAATAGATGAGAAAACCTCAGGTTAAAGTCGCCTCTTCTTTGGTCAATACATAAATTCATTTCTATTTCCCTGGCTAGCTACTATATTTTATTTTCAAATGATCTAAAATTCATAGCAGTTTGGACTTAATGAAGTACATAGTTCTTAGATGTTCAGCGAATTGCTTAACTAGGATTAAGATTAAGCTGTACTAAATTAGCTACCAATATGCTATACATTATTAAACATGAAATTGGGTCAGAAGAGAAGAGACGTTGAATATGAGTTCTGATTGCTGGTTGGATGAAGCATTAATTATGCTTGGGGTGCTTAAGAAAAAAAACTATTATTTTTGTTGTCCTTGGTTAAAAGTGGCCATATTAGTATTAATCAATTCATTGAAGAAGGAGACAGGAGACAGGAGACAGGAGACAGGAGGAAAATTACATGGGGATTCTCACCCCAAGTAATTTTGAACACCGTGTAGACGGTGGGGTATTAAACCCACAAAGAAAATGATAAATTAGAAATTTTCTCAGCTAGCTTCTACAACTTGACGCATTGAGAAAAAACCTGAGTTTACTTGTTGGCCATAACTTTCCTCTTCTGATTAGAATTAGTTCTGATACCAAGGGTGAAATTAAGAATTTTATTAATAATTAAGAGTGATTGAAAAATTTTACACATAATATTTCTTTAACTAATACCAGCTTGAAAAAAGAATGTTATAAATACAGCAAAGCTATGCTATTAAATTATTTTAATATCTATAAGATCTATTTGACTAAAAGAATAGATTTGATTGCTCCTGACTACTAAAAACACCTTAAGTGTTTTCAGACTGTCCGTCTCCATCATATGCCTTCCCTATTGCCAGATGAGCTGTTGCCTTTAACTAATACTAAATCAAATCATAAATAGTGTTCCACGTAATTTGTGTTGTGCTTCAATTGCCCCAAACAAAGACTTAAAGTTACCTGCACCAAAGCCATTATAATTGTTGCGTTGCATAAACTCAAAAAATAAAGTAGGACGAGCTTGCAACGGGCGAGTAGAAATTTGCAGAATGTAACCTTTTTCATCGAAATCAATGACTATATCTAACTCCTGCATAACATCTACAGAAACCGATAGCTTCCTCATCTTTGAAAGCTCTAGGCAGAGAAACACTCTTTGCTCCTTGTGAAATTGCATATTCATAAGTTGCTTGAGCATTTTCTACACTAAAAGCTACATCATAAACTGCATCGCCATATTGGGTTAAAAACTGATTGATTTTTGTCTCTCCTGGGTTTAACGGAGATGTAAGAACAAGGGTGACTTGACCTGCATGCAAAACGTGGGAAGTGTATTCACGATCGCCAGTTTCCAAACCCTTATAGGCAATTGGTTGGAAACCCATGTGTGTTTAGTAATAAAATGCTGCTTGATAAGCGTTACAGACCCAGATTTCGACATGATGGAATCCATTATAACCTCCAAAGGTTGGTCTAGAGTTTGTCTCTTGGTATTTGACACCAGCATCTAGACCAACCAGGTTATCTTAGATTTATGGAGTAATTTGCTTGAGGCATATAAAGAATTCTTAATAATTAAATGTATACTTTTTTTATTAAAACAAATTTAATATATAATTGTCAACTACTCATAAAAACCTGGCAAAATCTTTCCATTTTCTGAATAGTTTTGGTAGTAGGACTTATGTCAATTATTAAAAATTTTGCTATACTTAAATTTCATATTTATAAATACTATTTATTTACTTAATTTGATTGTTTACTAATCTCTGTTATTTTGACAAAAAATAAGGTCTTAAACCTCATTTCAAGGCTCTGGTTTCAGCGGTCGGTACTGATAATACCATTTCTCAAAAACCTTTCTACTCTACATTTTATGGGTAAATCTCAATTTTGAATAAAGCCAAAATTTTATTGCTTTTAGGCAACAGGCAATAGGGAATAGGGAATATATAGGAAAAAAGTATTTTGCAAATATGAGATGCACCCCATTTTATTGAGTAGGGGAGTAGAGGAGTGAGGGAGAAGTAAGTATAATAATAATTAATATTAACTTGGCTGCTAATTACCAAAAAGGTTCCATGCGCCCTTTTTAATTACTTAATAACTGAAGTGTTACCTCAGTTAAGCATTAATGCATGGGAATTTGTATAACTGATAACTGATAATTGAAATGATGACCTTCCCAGGGTAGCATGATTTTTGATAAATTTTACTATACAAAATAGTGCGATTGAATAGCCTCAAATTTAGACAGGAAAGATTTTTTAGGCAAAGAAGGTATCAATCAATGAATGGCCATAGTTTCAGATTTTTTTAATTTTAGGGATTACGCAGTACAACCTATTTTCGTCATTGCGACTGACAGGATTTGCGGAGTATTCCGGAACGGAAAGCTATCTGAAATTCTAGTTTTTCGTACCTCATCTGTAAGTTATGAATTTGAGATATTTAAAAATACATAAAAACTCTGAAATTATTATTCCTGCTCCCTAATTCCAAAAGATTTTATTCACGACCAAAATATTACGGGTATATGGACAAAACGATTTTAAATAACCGTTATCGCATCATCAAAACATTAGCAAGTGGAGGATTTGGCGAAACATTTATTGCCCAAGATACTCAAATACCCTCCGGTCGTCTATGCGTGATTAAACAACTTAAACCCATAGTAAATAATCCTCAAATTTATCAAATCGTACAAGACAGATTTCAAAGAGAAGCAGCAATTTTAGAATAACTAGGGAAAAAAATCATCAGATTACTCGATTATACGCATACTTTACAGAAAACGGAAAATTTTATCTAGGACAAGAATGGGTAGATGGATTTGAAATGTCATTTTCTGTAAATAATTCCCAAGGGATAAGTTACAAACCTTGACATTGGCGGTTCATAAAATTATCTTCAGCAACAGCGGCATTTGCTAATGCTAAAAAATCTAAATTTTAAAATTTTTCAGTATCCTTAATCATCCTGAATTTCAAGTATCAAATTAATGCCAGATTGGTCAATAATCCTGCGAAAACAGGTATTAAATTAATCTAATTTACTGTCTTGTTTTCCCATCATAACTAATGGCCTTGAAATTAATTTCCCAGCCATAGTTGAAAATTTAGCACTATTTATAGTAAAGTCCTGAAAACCAATAAAATTATTACTACTGCCATGACACAGCTAAAATAGTTCATTATTATAGAGTCCGCCATTACGGCTAAAATATTAAGCTGTGAAAAGTATTTAACAATCCGTCGCCAGGCACCATTTTAGCTGTCTCAGTCCACTACTTATATTTCTTATTATTCAAATGCACGCAGAAAAGTTACCACCCCAAACATTTCATCGAGTCCGTCCACCATATCGGGTAGCCAAGCGACGTCCAGTAAAAATACGTCGGCTAGTTAAAACTAAAAATACAAAACTAATATTACCCCAGTTAAAATATAAAAATATCCTCATATTAGTCGCCATATTAATGACCGCGAGCTGGGTTATTACCCTACCTTTCAGAGGTCGCACAGCTTCACAGACCCCTCAACCTACTCCTCAAACTTCAGTATCACCTACTCTCGTACCACCCTATGTACGCCCAGTTCCTCAACAAACTCCAGAAGACTTAGGATTTGCCTACAATGTTCGTAGACAACCCCCTCTACGTTATAATCCTCAACTACAGGAAATAGTTGATGAATTGGTTAAAATTTCTGAAGAAAAAGGGCTACCAACAGAACCTTTATCTATTAGTTTAATAGATGTTAGAAGCCAAGATGTTCATACATTTGCTGGATATCAAAGCCAAGAAGTGAGGTATCCTGCTAGTGTATCTAAATTATTTTGGATGGCTGCATTTTATGGGGCAGTAAAAAAAGGTTTAATTGAAGATGAATCTAAGTTTCATGAAGACTTGAGAGCAATGATGCAGAAATCTCATAACGATTCTGCTAGTAAAATTTTAGATGCAATTACTGATACTAAATCGGGGAGTAAATTAGAAGGGAAAGATTTAGAAAAGTGGTTAGACAAAAGAAAATCCGTTAACAATTTTTTTCATAAAGCAGGTTATAAAAATTTAATAGTTAGTACAAAAAATTATCCTCGATATTCTCCTAGTCAAGAAGGTCCAGTCGGTCGCGATCGCCAACTCAGGAAGAAAGATGGTAAGTTTCTCAGAAATTTGATTTCAACCGATCATGCAGCAAGACTAATCTATGAAATATATACCAGGCAGGCAGTTTCACGGCAATATAGTACAAGAATGGCTTATTTGTTAACCAGAGATTTAAGACCCGAAGCATGGCAAAATGACCCCTACAATGGAATCAAAGGTTTTCTCGGAGAATCTTTACCTAGCAAAATTTATTTCGGTTCTAAAGTTGGTTTCACTAGCAAACATCGTATGGATGTAGCATTTGTGAGAACTTTGGATGATAAGGCTATTTATATTCTGGCGATCTTTGCAGAAGATATTGCTTATGCCAGAGATGAGGAAATATTCCCCAAACTGTCTCGTCATGTTTACGATCGCATGATGGCATTGAATGGACAATAGACATCTCCAGCAAAAGAGGGAGTAGGGAGTAGGTAGCAGGGAGCAGGGAGCAGGCAGAAAGAATTGATGAATAACAGTGGAATGATTGATTTTATTTTTTCCGGACTTACCCATAACCACTACAGATAGTAGGGGTTAACGGCCGTTGACCCCTACAAATGGTGTATATTTTTGTATGCGTGCGTAATATCATGTCCGTTTATATCGTTTGTGTAAACCCAAGGGTGAATATCTACAGGAAATGATGGTTTTTTCTTGCGAGGGTAGCCTTCTTCCCTCTTCCTTCTTCCTTCTTCCTTCTTCCTTCTTCCTTACCTTTGCTATACAAGACCGATGCTACCGGACATGATATAAGTCCTGTTTTTATTATTGGAGATGTCTAATTTATAGCGGTTTTCATTAACAGAGAATACAGCTATCAAGTTTGTAACTTATCAAACTTCAAACATACTTATATTTTTCTGTAGTCTACCTTTGTGAAAACCGCTATAAGTAAGCTAATTTGTCTCATTGTATACAGATGCAATGACGTCATTTCAGTTAGCCTCCTGTGCTTGGAGCTACGCTAACAGTTAGCCTTCTAAGGTCAGAACTACGCTAGCCTCTTATCAGAGGAATTGCGGACTTCAGTGCCGATCGTTGAAGCCTGATGCTTGAAAATACTGAACTAACTATCAGCTTTTAGCGCTGAAACGCTTCAGCTTTTAGTAGCTCTGGGTAAAAATCCCCGGCTTCCGATAAGTCTAATGGCCTTCAGAGGAATTGAAATCTCCTTTCCGTTCCGCAATCATCCGCAAACGAGGGTGTCTCAAAAAAAATCTGCTTGATTGCTGATTACTGACCGCTGACTGCTTCTTTAATGTTTGGTGATTGATAGGGAGATAAGGAGATAGCATATATGGCTAAATTTATCTGAATATATATATAATTTTATGTTACATTTTATAAAAAAATCTAATAATAAAAGTTATAGTTAATATCATATTACTTACTTTTTTTCAAGTATAAAAACTTGTAATAACTGACTCTAATAAAAAAATCTCACTATTGATTTTTAATTATTTAGTTTTACTTATAATACCTTGTCAAAAGTAGGTATGTTAAACTATAAATCTAGAAAGTAACTTACCCAAAAGCACAAAAAATCCACGAATCGGTAAAAGTGAGAATCGGGGAGTTAATTTCTAGAAGAATTTAAAAAAATTAAGAGGTATTATGAGCCAAAAGGTTATACACCAGATGGAAAAATTTCAGCGTCAGGTGAATTCCCTCGTAGAATCTAATATAATCAAGCCAACAGATAGTATCTGGAAAATAGCCCTACTTTTTGGGGATAAGTGGCCTTATTGGAAAAAGCAACTTCAAGACTTTGATTTTTCTATGCAAGATCCAATAGGTGAAATTTTGGTTGTAGAGGTGTGGGAAGAAGATTAGTCTAATTTCCTAATCAAATAAGACTGATGAGGGTGAATAATTCTGGAGTTTAAGCGATAGAAATTGGTAGAATGTAGTCGATTAGCCCCAACATCTAGGCAATAAGACTGAAAGTATAGAATAATTAGGCGATCGCACTACAAAATCAAACAAAAATAAAACAAAACTTTTTGGTTTCTAAGGCTGTAATCAGGAAACTAAATTGATACCAAAGCAATTTTAAAACTAATAACTAAATAACTGAATACAGGTTTATTAGGATTTATTAGAAAAAAAATCTGCTAGTTGTTTAATGTCAGAACGACTCATCTCAAGTTAAGTTCATCATAAACTTTCGGTAAGTGGGAAACTAGTAAGTTGCTTCCTAGGTCTGAGCTACGCTATCAACGGCTGGATGGAAACTAGGGTAATGATTTTAACCATTAATCATGCACATTGCAAATTTTGAATATTTTTGCTATAATGTGAGGAATAAAAAGCAACCTGAATGGGTTTACCCCGGACAAACTAGAGGAATCCTTACTTATGTCATTAAGGGTTACATTTGAAGTGACTTTAGTATGGCAAGTTTGTGACTCTTAAAAATCCACGCGGATAGATCCCGCGGAGTTTCAATCCCATGAACATAATTGCTCACTTTTAAGCGCGTACCATGTGGTTGAGTACAACTTTAGCTTGTCAACTTACCAAACAAACTCAGTCAATTCTTTGAGCTTAACTCTGAGTCGGTTCATTGAGTAAACATCTAAATACATTTGTTTTTTTTCAGAAGTTTTTTTGTAATATAGCACTACACAAATAGATTAGGGCAATTATAAATACTCAAACGAGCGTCAGGGATTGCTTCTGACTTGTACGTAGCGCTATATCTCTACCAATAACTCAAAAACCCTTATACATAGTGAGATTGAGATATTCCAATATTGATGATGTGCTTCAAAGGCAATCTTTTAAAGCATCTGCTAGCTCTAGAGCAGTTTGATAGCGATCGCCAGGCAATGGTTGGGTAACTTTTTCAATTACCTTTCTTAGTTGTGGTGTAATAGTGGGAACATTTTCCACATAAAACCGATAACCATTACCACGATTATCATAGAAGTGCATCGGACTTTGAGCAGTCAACAAAAAGATCGAAGTTGCACCCACTGCATATAGATCGGATTGAGTCAAAGGTTGCCCGCGGTCTTGTTCGGGGGCACTGTAACCTTCTGCGCCGATCCGCGTACCCAAAGGCGTGCCAATCTCTTTGACTGCCCCAAAATCTAGAACTATTATCTGATTATCGCGACGACGCACTAGAAGATTAGCAGGTTTAATATCCCGGTGAATCAGTGGAGGATCTTGTGAGTGAATATATTCTAGAACCTCGCAAGTCTGAATCATCCACTCAGTTGCCTGTTTTGGTAACACCGGTCCTTGTAAAGAAATACGTTTTTCCAAATCCTGACCGTGAATCATCTCCATAGCCAAATATTTTTTGTCTTCTTCAACAAAAAAGTCAAAAAACTTAGGAATTCCTGAATGATTTAATGATTTCAAAGCTCTAGCTTCTCGTTCAAATAATTCTTGAGCTTTGCGGATCTGAGCCATATCAGCATTCATTTCTTTTAAGACCACCAAAGCAGCAGCAGGAGAAGCGCCTACCTGTAAGTTATTGCGATCACGATCCCAAGCTAAATAGGTAGTACCCATGCCACCTTGACCCAATATTCGTAACACCTGATACTGACGGATGCTGCGTTCAACTGTAATAGGTTTTCCACAATAAATACAAAATAAGTTTCCTGGTGGGTTATCACTAGATCGAGAACAACATTGTTGAGGAGCATTAGCAACAGATGGAACTTGAATCTGAAACTTTAAAATAGGGCCACCTCTGGCTAACTGAATCAGGAAACCATCAGAAATAATTCCCTGAGACATCAACACTCCATTCACAAAAGTTCCATTTGTACCTTGACTGACTAATCGCCAAATATTTCCAGATTGGGACTTTGGTATTTTGTGTAGCTCCAGATGATATCGTGAAACTAAACTATCAGATAAAACAACCTGATTATCAGGAGAGCGACCAATCTTAATTATTGATTCACTCTGAAAGTCCCAATTTTTTAAAGGAGTATTTTTTTGAGGGTCTAGGAGGGTTAACCTAATCACAATCTATGTTTGAACTTCAAGTTTTTTGTATAGCGCTACGTGCTAGGGAATAGGAAATAGGGAATAGGGAATAGTAAACTGTTAAAGGGTTTTCGGTGCGGAATCCGTCAGGAAACAGGGTTTAGAAATGTCTTAACCTTAATGCGTAGCACTATAAAAGCATAACTTATATAGCGATCCGCGCAAGATAAAAGTCGAAAGTCAAAAATCAAAAGTTAAAAGTTAAAAGTTAAAAGTTAAAAGTTAAAAGTAATCCCTAACTTAGTTTGAGCCTTTATAAATGTCCGCCCCCTTTGTTTCGACTGCTATACCAATTCACTTAAAAAATGTCACAAATAGTTGGTTATTTCAGTTATCAGTTATCAGTACCTCTAGCTGTTTGCGCAGCATTCCGTAGGAAAGCACAAGGCTTGACATAAGGAATATTATCTTTTTTTATCCCTTTAATAAGGGGAGGCTTTAGACCGAATTTTTCGGTAACTGATGAAGTAAACTAATAAGCTGAAATTACTGTATAATAAAGGTTTTAATTAATTAAAATATCACTTTTGACTTCTGACTTTTGACTAAGCGTGAAACGGTATTGCTAATTTTTTTGTGGCTTCACTAAAGCACGAATCACAATTGCTGTAATATTATCATGACCATTATACTGATTTGCCAAATCAATTAACTGGTTTACACCCAACTCTAAATTAGCTTGTTTGTTTAAAAGAGGTTCCAGGAGATTTTTCCAATTATTTTCCAGAAAATCATTATCTGTTAAACCATCAGATGCCAGGATTATTAGACTATCCTCATCAAGCTCGAAAAATTGCACATCAGGTCTGACAAAATTTTCATCTCGCGGTCCTAAAGCTTGAGTTAGTTGATAAGCATCTGGGCGACCATAAGCTATTTCTGGTTCAACTCCACGATTAATTTCTCTTTGCCCTACTTCATGGTCTAGAGTGATCTGCTCTAACCCTCCCTGACGAGAGAGGCGATACAAACGACTATCACCCACATGAGCTACAGCTACTTTTGTATCGTAAACCATTGCCATTACTAAAGTAGTACCCATCCGACTACTGCCAGAGCGGACTTCTTGTTGATTAATATCGTAGATTACCTTATTTGCCTGTATAATTGCTTCGCGAATTATTTCTTCAGAGGGCAAACCTACAGACCAACTACTTTCCACTTTAAAGTATTGTTTAATAGTGTCTACTGCTACTTGACTCGCTATTTCTCCGCTAGCGTGCCCTCCCATACCATCGCAGAGCACATAAAGTCCTTTAGCTTGAATAATTCTTTCTGTAGGTGTTTCTTGGTTTTCTATCTGAGTTTGAATTCCAAAAGAGTCTTCATTATGGTCTCTTTGACTACCTACATCACTTTTTCCGGAACTTTCCAAATTTACCAACTGTATCGGCAAAAGTTCAGTGTTTTGAGTTTCTATATCTTCTACTTTCTGCGGGGAAGCATCATCAGTTTGCAAAATTGTAGTTCCTGATGTAGGAGGTGGTTGGGGTTGTAAATTATCTTCAGTAGTCATTAGATATGATCGCAATTTTTCAATAGTTTGTATTTTACCATCCCGCCAATCTTGCATTAAAGCTGTTACCCAACCAAACTGTGTCCGTTGAGATTGCTCAAATAACGATTGCCAGAATTTCATTAAATCTTGGAGATTTTCACTCTCGCCAGGTTTTGAGTACAGACGTTGCAATTTGATATAATTATTGTCTGTTTGACTTACCCGCAAATTTTCATATTCCAGTATACTTTGGCAACAATGCCATGGTGCTAGAGCTACCCAAAGTTCGGTCATTTGTTGCAACCAGGATAGAATTTGTAGTTGGGAAAGGTTTTCGCTTCCCCAAAGGTTTACTAATAATGGCAAACTACTGTAGTCTGCCACAAGTAATATTTCTTCGTTTTGCGACTGCCAACTATCTTGAACAGTAGGAAAGTGTTGAGGTAGTTGGGTATATAATGTTAAATATGGTTGAGCAATTGCGGGAAAAATCAAAGCTTCTATCTCCGTTGCTTCTCCCTGTTGGTTTGAGGTAGGGAATTGACTTTCTTGATTTTGGTAACCCGATAATTCATTCTCTTGAGAGCTAGAAGTGGGCGGTCTAAAATTACCGGAGTTATTTCGCAACCAAGCTTTGAGGGGGGTTTGTTCTAGTGGGTTACAGTCTAGTACTTGCACTACTACTGTTTCACCTTGGTTTGTTGGTGTTATAGTTTCCAATAGTTGGTAGCGCTGTTGGGGATCTAAATATTTTTCTGATGCAGTGGAGGAATTTTCTAGATCGTCATTTGGATTTGAGGATAATTTATTCTCTGTGTTTGCTGCTTCAGACATTGGACTGAGAATGTCTGCGGTAATTGATTCAGAATTATCTAACTCCTCTAATTTTTGGCATCGATCGTCAACTTCAGTTATTGTTTCTGGTAAAGTATCTTCTGATTCTACTTCGGCAGCAGGTTGTAGATCGATTTCTATTTTTGGCTCCAAAGGTTCGGAGGATTCTAAAATCTCTTCGGGTTCTTCTGTAATGACATCTGCTGCTGACTCCGCCGAATCTTTGGCCAGGGGACTTGCTCCGCTGATTACTTCTTCTTGTCCCATTTCCTTGAGATTAATTTCAGGTGAGTTGGGGAGGAGAGCTTCTGCTTGAGTAATTATAATTGCCTTCCAGACTTGAGCTATATCAGCACCACAGTTGTGACATTGTCGAACGCTCAAGTACACTTGTGTTCCACATTGATGACAATTTTTGTGGGTTAGGGATGTACCACATTTTTCACAGAATTTATTCTGGTTCGGGTTTTCAAACTCACATTCGGGACAGATGAGCATAATAGGGGGTTAATTCAACAATTAATAATGAATAATGAATAATTAGGGTTTGCTGAAAAAGTCTTTTAGTAGGGGGAGGAGACAGGAGACAGGAGACAACCCACCCCTCGCCCCTCCCCCTCCCAGGAGGGGAGAAATGGGAATGAGCGAGGAGGTAGTCGGAAAATTGTCCCAAGATTGTTCTGCCCAACTATGTGCCTAAAATACGCTCCATGCATGAGCATCAAGAGCTGAAAACCAGGCACTTTTTTCAAACCCAAAAAGGCTAAAATCTTTATATGTCAATGCTTTTAGATTTAATCAGCAAGCCCTAATTAATAATTAATAATTACCTCTCCTTGAAAAAAAGAGGATTGACTAATAATGAAAATTTTCTTTATTATCCCCTTAAGAGGCTATGCTTTATAAACATCTTTCTTAACATAAAAATTGACAAAATATACGAGTTATGTATTGGTATTGGGGCGACTTTTTTAGGAGAAAAGTGTATTGAAAAATACATTTTTTTGAGAACTGTAGATAAATTTTTTGCCCCCACACTCCCCCCATCTCCCCATCTCCCCATCTCCCCATCTCCCCATCTCCCCATCTCCACATCTAATGTGTGTCAGTCCACTATTGCAGGATGGCAGAAATAACTAACCAGTTACAAAATCCTAAGAGCTTTACCAATCAATACTTTTGACTGTCTTGAGTGTGTCTTACATTCTGAGGTCCCCTCAGAATTACACACTCGCTTTTGACTTTTGAGTTTTGACTTCCGCTGACTTTTGACTTCCGCGTAGCGGCACTAAAAGGGAATAGAGATCGTAGTATCTTCTAAGATTGTCTGAGCTGCGATCGCTTCTATTGTTTTTAATGGTACTTCACAGAAGTATTTTTGCCGAAATTGTTCTTCTGATATTGCTGCTAGGAATTTTCCGATTATTTGGGATTGAGTTTCTGATTTTTGGTTTTTGATTTGATTTTGAGTTATGTAAAATGCTTGGTCTTTATACTTGACATTAAAACATAAATATTGTAATACTTGAAAACCTAATTTGAGAGTAGTATCACCAATACCTAATTTTTTTAGGAGTTGATAACGGGTGACAGGTTTAGCTGTACGACTGAGATATTTAGAAATACCCAAAAGTTGTTGCCAGATATCTGTCGGAGGGACAATAGGAGGTTGTGAGTAGGCGATCGCTAATTTCTTTTGTTGATTTATTGCTCGCCGAAACCAGACTCGTAAATCGTTCCAGCTAGTGGGACATTCTTTGAGAAGAATAAAATCTTTTTGGCTATTAATTCTTATTTCTTCTAGATTACCGATTCTCTGACTATTACGCCAGTCCCAAATCCAATCTACAAGATTTGATGTTTTTAACTGGGTATTTTGGAGCGATGGTTGTACGGCAATAAGTCTAACTTCATAACGTTTTTTATAGGCATTGAAGTCTAACTCTACCAAAGCATCACATTTTTCTTCAGGAATTTCATCTTTATAATGACCCCACCAAACACCAGGGAACCCTTCCTCCCCAGACTCATCCCAAATTTCAAAATCTGTTTTGATATATTGAACTTTTTTTCCGTTTAAATCTTTTTGATTTCTGTGCCAAACATTACTAAACCTACAATTTTGGACTAAAAGTTTAGGAACAGGGTTGCCCATTCCACAGGGTTCTAAAAGTTTAAGTTCTTGAAATAAATCTCTACCCAACTCAGAGACAGTCACAATTAAATCTACTTCTATTGTTGAAGTCTGGTTAACGGTCGTTCCTAATGTTTGTCCTAATAATTGATTAATAGCATCTGTAAATATGGGGATATTTTCTACTGGCAAGCTTAGGCCAGCAGCAAAAGGATGGCCTCCAAACCTATGTAATAAATGTTCTTGATTTTTAACTAACTGGTATAGGTCTATTTGACCAAAGGAACGAGCGGAACCACGAGCTAATAATGGTTCCTCAGAGTTTTTGACCGCCTCAGTTTCCTCGGTCAACAAAATAGTGGGACGGTTGTATTCTTGAGCTATTTGACCTGCTACTAATCCTAACACACCTACAGGCCATTGAGGGTCTGTGAGAACTATGACGTTAGTGGTAGAAAGGTCTAGTTTGGTCAATTTTTGGGTAACGTCTCGAACTACTTCTTTTTGTAGGGATTTGCGCCTAGAGTTGGCCAGTTCGGTTTCTATGGCGAGTTTTTGACAATTTTGGGGGTCACGACTGGTGAGTAATTCTACACAAAAGCTGGCATCTCCGATGATTCTACTTACAGCGTTAATTCGAGGTCCAATACCAAAGGAAATATCTGTGGGGCGATCGCCTGTTTTTTTACATAATTCTAATAGTTTGGCGACTCCTGGTCTGGTGGTTTTGTGGAGTTGTGTACTTAATTTTTCAATTCCTATTTGTGCTAAATATCGACTTTCTTCTGTTAGTTGAACTAGATCGGCAATTAAACCAATGGCTACTAAATCTAATAATTCTTTTAAGGGTAGTTTAGGTATTTCTGGATGAGTTAAATAAAGTGCTTCTATTAATTTATAAGCTACTCCAACTCCGGAGAGATTATATAGGGGATGAGAGGGGGATAAATAACGAGGATTAATAATAGCTAATAAGGGCGGACGTTGAGGGGGTAGAGTGTGATGGTCGGTGACAATTATGTCTATTCCCTGGTTATTTGCATATTCTATTTCGGCAATATTTGTACTACCTGTATCGCAGGTAATTATTAAGCTATAATTTTTTTTTGCTAACTGTTCAATTCCAGGAATATTTAAACCATGAGATTCTGTAAATCTGTTAGGAATGTAATAAGTTAATTGATGATTTTTCTGAAAAAAATCTCCTAATCCATCCCAAAGTACAGATGTTGAGGTAATACCATCAGCATCAAAGTCTCCCCAGATAGCAATTTTTTCTTGATTGTTTTTAGCATCAATAATTCTTTCTATAGCTTTGTTAATTTCGATGCCAAATTCAAAGGGATTAGTGGGTTGATATTGTTTTGGGTCTAAAAAACCTGCTAATTTTTGAGTATCTTTAATTCCACGGTGCCATAATAATTGTGGTAGATATTTTATTGATAATTTTGGTGCATAATTTTTGATAATCTCAACAAATGAATTTGGCGGATTATCGGAGGCATAAATTTGCCAATAATTTCTGGTTTCAGACATCTTTAATAAATTTAATTTATCGTCACTATACTGCCGTTCTTTGTCAGGTATTAGGTGGTAGGTTTTAGGTGTTAGATTTTATATAGAATCTGGTTATAAAGTATATGTTTATAATTCTATCCACACTTCAATATTCAATATTAAATCAGACCATCTCCCCATCTCCCCACCTCTGCCAACTATATAATAAGTATTCAACCAGATTTAATATTAGGTGGTAGGTTTTAGGTAGTAGATGAAAAAAATTCATCTAATATCAAGTCTCATTAATTAGCCATAATAAAAATGTTCTTCTCTTAAGAGGGAATATTTTTTCAGTCCGAATGCTGGGTAAACAAATTTCTCCTTCTTCCCTACTCTCTACTCCCTACTCCCTAAATTTTTTATTGGGGTTATTTAAATAGACATGATATAAATACTTGTATGAAATAGATCCAGGGTCATTTCATTCTAGATTTTGGCAATTAATTTATTGCTTTTCAGACAGGGAAAGATAAATTCCCTAAATATTGAAATAATGTTGTTTAGTCAATACATAAAATGGCACAGTTTAGAATGAAACAACTCTAGAAATAGCCCTGATATTTGTTACAGATATTGGTTGATGGGAAGATGGCATAATTACTTGTATTTAATATAAAATTGCTCTTTTATTATCTTGCTCAACTTTAATTTTTTGTGAAGTAACTTTAGCGTTATTTTATTTTTCGTATTTCATCTTAGTACTGAAAAATCTGGGTAAAAAAACACTATTTTTACATGAAAATTGTGGTCTAAAGCCTCTATTTTAAGGAGATAAAAAGCGGTCGTTAGCGCAGCTTCCCGAAGGGTGGGATGACGGATTATCGTCGCCATCTCCAATCGAGAAAGAGAATAAAAAAAATACTTCGGGTCAATCCTCTTCTTTTCAAGGAGAGATAATAATTAATAATTATTAATTATTAATTATTAATTATTAATTGTTGAATACCTTCTTCAATAAAATAATTCTTCGTCGATAAATTGTTCTTTGATAAAAGGAACTTTTACAGTAAATATTGAACCTTTATTAACTTCACTCACTACACCAATATCCCCACCCATCATTTTACAAAAGTGACGACTAATAACTAAACCCAAACCAGTACCTCCATATTTCCGTGTAGTTGAATTATCAGCTTGAGTAAATGGTTTAAATAAAACATTCATTTGATTTTCTGATATACCTATACCAGTATCAGCAACACTTAAAATCAACATTTTCTTAGGGGTCAATTCCTCACTTTGAACAGTACAATATTCATCATTGCTAATAATTTTAACCTTCAAACTAATGTTGCCATTTTCTGTAAACTTCGCTGCATTGCTCAGAAGATTTAAAATCACTTGGCGCATTTTATTAGGGTCAGCTACTATTAATTCCTGATGATCTTCGCAGATAATTTCTAATGTATTACTATTTTGCTCAATTAATGGTTGAATAGTAGCTACGACATTTTCAATTAATGCCATTATCTTGAAACTTTCCAAGTGGACATCCATTTTACCTGCTTCAATTTTTGAAAGGTCGAGAATATCATTTATTATTGTTAATAAATGTCTTCCCGCAGTATGAATATTATCAAGGTCGTGAACAAAGTCTTCATAACCTAAATCCCGAGCATCTTCTAATAAAATTTCACTATAGCCAATAATCGCGTTTAATGGTGTTCGTAATTCATGACTCATATTTGCTAGAAACACACTTTTTGCTCGGTTTGCTGCTTGTGCTTCATCTTTTTCTTGTTTTAAACGTTTATTTTCTTTGAGTTGTCTAACATTTTCTAATGTTTTTTTTATCGTAATTTCTAAATCTTCAAAATCTATAGGTTTAGTCAAGAAATCAAAAGCACCTCTATTCATTGCCGACCTAATTTTTTCCATATCGTCATAAGCAGAAATAATTACTGCTTTAATATCAGGATATTTATCTTGAATATTATCTAATAAAGTTAATCCATCCATTAAAGGCATATTAATATCAGTTAATACGATATCTATCTTCAATTCTTCTGACAATATTTCTAATGCTTCTACACCATTTCTAGCAAAAATAAACTCTAGTTCTTTTTGTTTGATTTTTTTTCTAAAGTTACGGACGATCAGCGATTCAAAATCAGGCTCATCATCTACAACAAGTATTTTTGATGACATAATATTTTAACTAATAAGCCGATTACTTTTAAATTTATAAATTACTGATAATAAATAATCATAAATATTATCAAGCTTCTTATGCAGGTGGAGTGAAGTATCTTATACATCGAATGATACTTTTTGTGTTGACTTAAGGTGAACTACAAAGGAGTAAACTTTAACTATTACTCTCTGTTCAAGCCCTTTTTCCTAAAGTCCCAAATTTTCACCCAATCTCTCATTCAATTGACAAAAGCTGCAATAAGTTACAATGAGTATGACTTAGGTATCACTTACACACAAACTTTTTGATTTTGAGATAATAATAAAGTCTTTTTTTTCTATTAAATGTTAAACTTCTCCAGAAGCATTGCTTTCTTTTTTACTTATTTTATACCAAATTCAAAATTAGAGCTATACAGGGAGTGTCTGACTAAATATAGTAATAACTATTATATTTTACCAAAAAATAATTTCTATAGTGACTGGAGCAATTTTTAAGCTCATACTAAATCCTGTTTATAAAGCATCCTTTGATGTAGATGGAGAGACAAGTTGTAGGGGAGATGAGGAGAGGTTTGAATCTTACATCCTATAAAATGTTTTTAATAACCGGATTTGGTATTATTTCTATGGAATTGTACCTAGAATTTAATTCAATAATTTTCAGCTAAATTGATATTTCTGGAATACTATCTATACTTAATATTAAGTCAGCAGAAGCAAATGTAGACTGAACATCTACTTCTTTGTCCTGAACTTCTAAAAAATTCTGACAGCGAGTAGTAAATTGACAAGAATGACAATGTTCAATCTTCTGAACTTGAGGAAATTCTTCACCCTTTTCCTGATAATTTTTTAACCAATCATTTAATCGATATAATATTTGCTTTAAATCTCGCTCAGTTTTTTTGTGTGCCTGTTGATTATAAGAAAATTTTAGTTTAGCAGGTAACTTTTGACTTTTTGGTTCGATAAACCAATAGGTCATCGAAACTGCATCTGGCAAATATTTGCTAGTTTCAACTAGAGTGTAAAGATATAAGCGTGTTTGCCAATTTTGAGCTAACTTTGTTTGATTTTGAGGAAAGCTATAAGTTTTCCAATCAAAAATTTGTGCTTGTTGAATATCGGCAATCAATAAATCATAAATAACCGTCAATATATAATCATTAAAATTAATACTAAGACTATGTTCAGCTTGACGTAAAATTATATTATCTTGAGTTTCAGGATTTAATATTTCTGGTGCTGCTTGAAAAAAAATTTCAAAACAGTACTGCATTTCTTGATTTTCTAACATTAAAGATTCTATTGGTAATCCTAGTTCTCTTTGCTGCATTAATAAGTGAAACTGACTACCCCAATTTAGTCTTTCTTGTTGTGCTGGTGTTGTTGGTACGCTCAGATTATCAAGATAGAGATGTTGAAATTTACGGGGGCAAGTTGTAAGTAGATTCAGGTGTTGTTGAGAGAGTCTATATTTTGCCATTAGTAATATTATGTCCGGTTGAATAGTTATAGGAAGGAGTCAGAAGTCAGGAGTTAGAAATTAGGAATTAGGAAGAAAGAATAGAAAGTTTTCAGGTATAAAGAGGAGAAAGTTTTTTTGTCATTAGACATCTGGTGAAAAAGATATAGACTTTTTGCGCATAGTAGGCAACAGCTCCGAAAGGCAACAGGGAAGAGATTTTTAGGAAAAAGGTACGAAAAATGATTTAGGGAAGTGAATTTTACAACTCTAGCTGATGTTAAAAAAAGGGCAAGTTTATTTTCTGGAGATATAGTCATTCTGAATAAGACTGGAACACTTTTTTAGCTGAAACTCTTTCAAGGTAAGAAACCCTTGTCTCAATCTTAACTGGAATGACTATATCTATTAATTATCTGGAAATGATATAGGGTTTCTCAGTAAGAGTGAGGTACACTCTTATCTTTACTTAACTATTGCCTGTTGCCTATTGCCAGATGAGCTGTTGCCTAAAAGACATCTCCAATAATCAAAAATCAAATCAATTATCATACATAAATCATCAATTATTTCCCCCTACTCCCTACTCCCTATTCCCTATTTTCTGGAGATGTCTAAAACAAACGAATTTTGTACCTCACGCTTCTTGGTAATTGCTATATCAACTAGTGCAGGATAGCGGAAATAACTGACCAGTTACAAAATCCTAAAACAATTACAAATCAAAAATGATTGACTTTTAAATACTAGACTTTTAACTTCCGCGTAGTGGCACTAGCTATCAGCTTTTAGAACTCTGGGTCAAAGTCCCCTGCAACTGTTGCCCAGGATTGTTTAGGAGGGGTTGAAATCCCCTGATAAACTTTACAAAAATGATCTTGCTGAGTGCTGAGTGCTGATCGCTTTTTTAATTATTATTATGTTTACTTCTACCCCACTCCCCCACTCCCCTGCTCAAGATATGGGTTGAAAAGTTTTTGAGAAATGGAATAAGTCCCACTAACTTCTTTGTCAATCAGGAAAAAAATCCAGATACAAGTATGAGCATTATTTATAATTACTATTATTTTGACTTATTTAAACTTGTCTATGTCTTGGATAAGTAGCTACAAATACTCAAATAATTAAAATTTATCAAAAATTAAATTAAACATTAGTTATTTAAAATCAAATTAGAAAAATTAGTTCAACATCCCTTTTTAGGGTGTAATTTAGGGCAAAAAAAGAAGCGATAGCGCAGCTAAACGTAGTTATCGCACCTCTATTTCCTACCCCTCTAGAAAAAGCTGAAAATCTTGATAGATAAACAATACAGCCTTGATTGCTCAAAAGTAAAATTTAGTGTATTTTGGAATTAAGAATTTGGCTCTGCCTAGAAGCTAAATAAAATGATTTGATTGCAATATGATTTCTGTTTTGTCGATCTACTTCGATTTAATGCAGAGATAAAATGCTGGAATATTCCAAGATTTTTTCCTACTCTCATCCTTCCTTTCTCCTTTCTCCCAATTACTATAGCTCTACGCGCGACTCACAACTCATATTAAATCCGTTGGCTTCGGAGTAATATAGGTCTTACCGATCAAATATCAAAGCATTGACAAATAAAGGTTTTAGCCTTTTTAGAAGGAAAAAAAGTGCAACTTTTTCAGCTTGAGCAACCAAAAAGTTAGGATAAAAGGCAGAATAATTGCAAAAAAATCAAGGGATAAATATATCCGACTACCTCCTCTAAATTTCCCATTCCTCCTGACTTCTGACTCGGTCCTCCTGACTACTACCCCTACCAAAAGACTTTTTCAGCAAACCCTAATATAATTCTGTCGATCATCATACAATGCGTAGGGGCGAATGGCCACTTGCTAACGTACAAGCTCTCTGCTTTATATGTTGCGGAGCAAAACGCCCCTACAATATAGACTCTTATCTTAATAATATTGAATAACCCTGATGCTACCGTATTTGATATCAGGACTCAGAAAGCACGAAGTAATCCCTTAGTATAATTTTTGTCAACTCAAGGGTGAATATCTACAGGAAATTTAAGTTTTTTCTTGCTCTTAAGCCTTCTTCCCTCTTCCCTCTTCCTTCTTCCTTACCTTGTAATCCCTTAGTATAATTTTTGTCAACTCAAGGGTGAATATCTACAGGAAATTTAAGTTTTTTTCTTGCTCTTAAGCCTTCTTCCCTCTTCCCTCTTCCCTCTTCCCTCTTCCTTACCTTTCTACATTTCTTAGTTATTTCTTCCTGTTTCTTCTCTATTATTGTTTCTGCCGAGTTTAGCATCTTGAAAAGAATTACCAAGACCCTGAAAAATACCTCTCCCAATTAAACCAATACCACGTCCAACTACTTGAGTGAGTAAATACACAATTCCACTACCAATAAAAGAAACAGTTGCACGAACACCAGGAGCTATTGCATCACGAGTTTCTAGAAGTAATGTTACGGTAAGTGGAATACCTGAAAGTTTTGCTAATTCATGTCTGCGGGGTGAATAAATAGCCATTTTTTTAATGCCAGTTTCATTCAAAACAAACAAAGAAAAATTACTCTCAAAAATCGCTTTTGGTTCCCCTACATATTCTTCTATACGATATCTCCAAGATAAACTATTACGGAATTTTTCAATATCTCGTGTTGATAATAACTGCCGACTATAAAAATCTTCTTTAATTTCTTCAACATCGGCAAAATTATTTAGTAAAGGGTACATCACAGCATTAGCAATTGAAATTAATAAATTTTGCAATAGAGCTTCAGAAAATTGCATAGCTTCAGGAGTACCTACAGCACAAGATTTATTATCGACTACTAAAGGAACTTCAAATAATAAATACGCTATTAATTCTTCAACTAAAGGAATCTTATTCAGAATAAAATTATGCACATTCTCTACATCATTTAATAAGACTGGTATCACTTCTACTCTAATTTTTTCTGCAAAAGAATTGAGTGTCATTGTTCTACTACTTATTTCTACTTGATAGTATTTACTAAAAAAAACTTGGGTTGTAACTTCCCACAATTTGCTGACAATCTCATTTCTTTTTTGTGGTATTTCTTCCCGCAAAATAGGAGTAATACGCAGTTCATCAAGAATATCTTCAAATTTACATAAAGCTATACATATTAGTTCTTGCTTCTTAGTAGTTCGCAAGATATCAGTTTCCATTGGTAATCTACTAAGATTAATTAAATTAGAATTTAATTTAGCGATTGTTACTTCAAATAATGCTGTTTTTATATTTATTTCTTCAGTAGGAGTCGGAGAAATAACTTCTGAATTTTTTATTGGTACAAGAGGATTAAAAGAACTAGGTAATAGTTGATTAATAATCCACCTAGCTGTTAGCAATTCTCGACGTTGCCCAGAGTTAATTGCTACATTAAAAAGTACAGAAGTTAAATTCTTTCGGTCTAATTTTTTTACACTTTCATCTAGTTGAGAATTAATTTTTGCAAGAGACAAATCTATCTGTTTTAGTCCCGACTTGCAAACATTGTAACGAAGAGTTTTGAAAAAGTTTGCTGCTTGAACTTTTAGATTTGAAGTTGTCACTTTGCCATAATTTTCTGGCACATCTAGAGAACTATTTTCCCAATAATACTCACCATTTGCAACTTTTTGAATAATAGTTACTAACTCAGAAATACTGATTCCTTTAGGGCAGTATCCATTAACACCTAATTCTTGCATTAAAATTAATAATGCACTTTCTTGTAAGGATGTTAATAATAAGATTGGTAATTGAGGATATGAAGTTTTTAGCTGTTGACAAAATTCAATTCCAGAGATGTTTAAATCTTGTGTAGTTTTAGCAGACAAATTCTGGGTATCTATGTCTAAAATTATTACAAATTTCTTTTCTTGTGTTATCAAATTTTCAATAACTTTTATCGCTTCTGCTCCTACCTCTGCTTCACCTAATATTTCTATGTCTGAAAACTGCTCGCAGGAAAATTTTAACCCCATCCGAAAGATAGGATCGTTATCAATGAGCAGCAATTGTAATGCTGATTCTCCATTCATAAATTGATTTGGAATTGAGATATTTAAGGGCACTACTGCCGCTATGCGGAAGTTAAAAGTCATGCATTTAAAAGTCAATCATTTTTGATTTGGAATTGTTTGAGGATTTTGTAACTGGTCAGTTATTTCCGCCATCCTGCACTACTAAGTAAAATTATGACTTTTAGTAGTCAGTATAAATATAAATACTAGACTTGTCGCTTTATAACTTAAAAATTCCCCAAAAACCTTGTTCTGTAAGGATTGTAGTTATTGGATGGCAAAAATGCTGGGAATTATTGCTCTGTCTAGGTTAGAGTGATTTTTTCCCTTTATTTAGCGACAACTCTACTAAAAGCCCCCTTGCCTGATACTAGATATAATCTTTAGAGATAAAATTATCTCTATTTTTGTTGATTTAAATGAATCTTGATTAACTTTCTACTCCAGAGTTCATACTTTGTTCAGCAAAGCCGACTTAAAAAGATATTTCTACACATACCAGAACTTACACATTTAGGCTAGATAAAATTTTCTCTGCTTCTGCTTCCCCTCTAGCGGAAACTCTTTTTTTGAGTTTAAATGTCTAACTGATAAATATTGATTGGCTGATTATTCTTGCAGTAAATATGCATCTGAACTTGAAGCTGGTGCTGGAGCTGGTGCTGGAGCTGGTGCTGGTGAATAAGCCCTCTGTGGAGCTGGTGAATAATATTGTGGACTAGGTGCTGGTGAATAATATTGCGGACTAGGTGCTGGTGAATAATATTGCGGACTAGGTGCTGGTGAATAATATTGCGGACTAGGTGCTGGTGAATAATATTGCGGACTAGGCGCTGGAGCTGGTTGGTACTGTCGCCGTCTGCGAGCTTCTTCCGCCTGTTGTTCTGCCCATATAGCATCTCGTTCAGATGCCCATTTAGAGATAGCACCTTGAGCTTCATAATAGAGAGCGCGACCATAGCCAATTTGATAAGCTGTATTAATCGCAGCAGTAAGACGGCCTTGCTCGGCTAGACCATAAGCTTGATTGAGAATTGGCCTGTCTTGGGCAATTTGTAGCTCTGTACTCCACTTATAAATTTCATCCTGAGCTTCTTCGTACAAAGCACGACCACTTTCTATTTCATACGCCACATCAATAGCTTGTCCAAGCTTTCCTTCTTTTGCTAAGACTCTAGCTTCTGCTAATAATGGTGAATCTTCAATAATTTGTACTCGTTTATTCCACTCAGCTATTAGAGTCTGAGCTTGTATTCTCAAGGGACGCTCCAAAGCAACATAACTAGCTTGTTTAATCGCTGAATTATAACTATCGACAGTTTCTTGTTTCGCTAACTGTTTCGCTAAGAGGACATAAGGTTGGTCTTCTATCTTCAGAAGGTCTTTGCGCCATTTAGCAATTAAAGTTTGGGCCTGAATTCGCTTTGGTTGTTCTAGGCCCACCATTTTAGCTTGGTCTATAGCTAACTTTAATGTTGCAGGTTGACCCACACTGGCGATCGCTTTAGCTAGCTGAATATGAGCTAGGTCATCTAACTGTTTTTGCAGCCGTTGAATTTGAGTTTGGGCTTGTTGATAATAGGGACTATTGGAAGTAATTTGAGCTGCTGCGGCTTTTCCTTCTACTAGGACTACTATATTACCCACTTGAGAGCCTTCTATAGATTGATTCCATGTTGCTGCTTTAGCATGGCCGAGTAAAATTAACTCTTTGCCCTCTTTTTTCAGTTTATAGTCTGAAGGAATGTATTCAATGGCCGCAATTGCTCCTTTGAGATCTTTTTCTTCTATACGTTTAGTTGCTATTTCGATTAAACTACGACTCCACTTTTGAATATCTTCTTCCGCTCTGTCTCGAATGTAGAGGTTTTGGTCTATTTTTCTGGCCAGAGCGATCGCTTCTCCATACTCATTTGCTGTTTCCTCATAAATTAGATAGCGAGCATCTTTTAAGATTTGCCAACCTTTTTTTTCCAAGGCTATGCGCTCTAATATTTCTCTAAATTTAATACTTTGCCAGTGAACATTATCTAGTTTTGACATTGCTAGGGAGTAAGCGGAGGCTTTTTTCCAGTCTATAGCTTTGATGGCTTTTTCAGCCTCCTCATAAAGAGATTGACCTTCTGCCCATTGTTTTTTCCAACCTGCTACTGCCTCTTCTACCCTAGAATAAGCTGGACTGCTTTTAGGAATTTTCGCTACTGTATCTAGAGCTGCTTGTAAGTTACCCTCTCTAATTTTTTGATTAGCAACAGAAATAATTAATTTTGTCCATTCTCCTGTCATTTGCTGACCTAGTTGATAGAGAGGATGTTCTTCTGGCCAATTTTCTACTAACGCCAGAGCTGTTTCCAACTGTTCTAGGTTCCGTGACTCAGCAGCTTTGTGGGCACAATATAGTCGTTCTCCATCTGCTGATAATGGAGAAATTTGTTGGCAGTTTGGTTGGGGTGGGTTAACCAGTAACCATAGAAGTGCTGCACCACCTGTTATTCCAAAGCCTGCTGCAACACTCCACCATATTAGCTGCCATCCCCAATAAGTTTTTGGTTTTCTATTTGGTTTTGGAGCTGTTGATATTTGGGAATTTTTTTCTGGTTTAACTTCTGAGGTATTGTTTAGCTCTCGATCTAAAGTTTGTGAGGTATAAGTAATAGGATCTGCTAATTCTTTTTTGATTAGGGAACTACTACTATAGCCATTTTCTCCATTTTTAGAATAGTTATGGGAAACCGCCAATTTTTTTTGTTGGGAAATATTTTCTGATGACATAGTAAAGTTTACTGTGCTAATTGTACTAACTGTTAAGTAGGTTAAGATTATTTTTTCAACTAATATTATATTTAGGTTTTTTCATTACCTAGAATGTTTTTCATCCCTCCGAAGGAAAATTTTAACTTTAGGCTTGAGCTTGACCTAGAAATATTAAATATTAAAGGTTTCTTAGCTCAAGCTAACATATAGTATCGAAAATTTTATTGTATATATATCTTATATATTTCAGCACATTGACTAAATTTTTCATTTAACCTAACCTCAGCCAAAAGTCTTGATTTTAGTAAATTTATTTAATCTTTTATCTGGGCATTTTCTTAACTATTGGATAACCTGAAAATAATTTAGGTGAGTAGCTTTAAACTGAATTTTTAATTTTTTGGACTGGTTCAGAGGCAGTAGATGTTTATTATAAATGATGCTTAACTTTATGGCTGATGAGAATTAGGTCTATTCTAATTAATTTACTGATACTTCTGAGTCAAATAGCCTTTTATTTTCTAATCTTTTATCGTTCTACTGCCAAAATTATGACTGTAGTGACCATAAAAGTCTATACGATAGTCAGTAATTTTAACTCCTATCTGTGTTTCAATTTGCTCAAGCAACTCTTGAGGCAATTCTACATAAATATCCATAATTTGTCCCGTATCCAAGCAGTTAATATGAGAGTGAGATTCGCTTTTATGGCCATATAAGCAAGCATCAGCACGTTCAATACATTCAATAATTCCCTCTTTTGATAGAAATTCAAGATTTTGATATACAGAAGTGTGACCAATTTCCTTACCTTGGAGATTTAATCGATGGTAAATTTCTCTAGCTGATAGATGTTTTTTCTCTTGCCACAAAATTTCTAGTATATATCGACGCTGACGACTCAGGCGCATTCCCTTAGCTTTACAATAATTTAGAGCATCTTCTAATGAGTAAATTTGTTTCACAGCGCCAACCTTTCTCCAAATCAATTGCAAATTATTCTATAGCAATTCGCACTGAAACGTATCAACCATCAGTTTTGCTATCGGGCTAAATTATAGGGTAGTTATTATATCAGAGAATAGCCAGTAGGGAGTAGGGAGTAGTGGGAAAAACTTCGGTTCATCATCAGCGTAAGTCCTAACTGTCCCGTTTTGGTGGTGGTCGTACATTGTCCGGCAATGTTTGTGACAGGAACAGTGGGAGCATCTTGATCCCGTGCTAAGTTCACGCCCTACCTGTCTATTGCTATAGCAGTCGCTATTACTGTATTTGACAGATAAAAAGCTGAAAACTTAGACAACGCAAAATTTTTCCTTCTCTCCTAGATAACTAAACGCCTTCTTCCTTCTTCCCTCTTCCTTCTTCCCTCTTCCTTCTGCTATATAAAAATACATTGACAATTATTTATACCTTAAAAGATGGCAATTACGATCGCCCTTAATACCGAACACTTCCATAACTTGGATGTATCTCCAGTTAAAAGTGTCATATCTCAACTGCTGACTGAAGGAGCGATCGCCTCTTCTGAACAGCAGCTAAATTTTACTATTAACTATAATCGCGACCCCCAAGACCCACGAGAACTTTCAGAAATTCCAGAAGTACGTTTATGGTTTATTCGTTTGGACAGTATTTATCCTTGGTTGCCATTTTTGCTTAACTGGAAAGAGGGTGAATTAGCTCGTTATACTGCTATGCTTGTACCTCACCAATTTCATCGCACTGAAGGTGTGCAATATAACCCAGAAGCATTAGAAATATTTCTGATGCAAAAAATTTTTGTCTTAAGAAAATGGCTACACCAACAAGGTATTTCTAGCAAATCTAGATTAATGTCCATGTCTCAAATGTTGGGTTACGACTTAGCAGAAGAATTTTTTAGCTCAATTCCAGAAGAAGATTAATATCTTATGGGATCTAGGAGTGTGGGGAGATGGGGAGATGGGGAGATGGGGACAAATTTCCACCTTTTTCCCTGATCTGATCAATTCAATATCCTCAGAAGGTGGAAATTATTGATGATGGCCTAAGATTTCCGGGACCTGTAGGTATTGTCAAAGCCAAATTACATCGCCCGATCGTCAGGACAATCAAAACAGTGACCATCACCATGACTCCATCAGGAAGGTATTTTGCTTCAGTGTTGAGTAAGCAACAAGCTGACAAGCCATCACCAAGTACTGAGGGGAAAGTAGCAGGTATTGACTTGGGTCTCAAGAATTTTGCTATTGTCCATGATGGGTTCAAAACATCCAAGCACCACAACCCCAAGCATTTAGCAAGACATGAACTAAATTTGGCAAGAAAGCAAGGCAAATTAGCCAGGAAACAGAAGGGGAGTAACTCCAGGAATAAAGCCAGGAAACTGGTAGCTAGAGTTCACGAGTGAGTTAGTAATGTCCGTCAAGACTACTTACATAAGCTTTCAAGAAAGCTGGTTGACAATAACCAAGTCATGGTAGTCGAAAGTTTACACCTTCTGGACATGGTTAAGAACCACAAACTAGCTAAAGCAATATCTGATGTAGGGTTGGGAATGTTTGTTAATTTTGTGGCATACAACCTAGAAAAAGAAGGCAAAGTGCTTGTCGAGATTGACAGATGCTTTCCCACTTCTAAACTCTGTTGTAATTGTCACGATCAAGTTGACGAGATGCCGCTAGATGTCCGTGAATGGACTTGTTCTAGCTGCGGAACTCGTCACGATCGAGATGGCAATGCTGCAATCAATATCAGAGCAGAAGGTATGAGAATGCTATTGGTCTCAGGGACTGGGACTGCTACTCATGGAAAGGAGGTAAGACCAATGCGAGGACGCAAGTCGGAGGTTAAGGCACTCCCCTGTGAGGTCAGAAGCTTGTGCTATACCCGTTCAGGGTTAGCCTCGGGTACTTCACCCTTCTCCACCCCAAATTTTATTTAAAACATCTTGGGGTGAAATATCGCTCATTTTACCAGTAGGAGATTTGACCGCAATTACCCGATCGCTCTTGGGCAACAATTTTTCTGGTTTAGTTGGACCAAACAGAGCAATAGTATATGTCCCAACTGCAACTGCTAAATGCATTGGAGCACTATCAGTACATAGCATTAAATTAGCAGCAGCAATCATAGCTGCCAATTTACCTATATCCCCAGGCATCACTACTTTGACATCTGGACACAATTGAGTAATTTCATTGACCCAAGTTCCATCTTCAGGACCTTTGACTACCACCACTGGTAAATTAGGTTGCTTCTGCTGTAGTTCTGTAATAATCTCCTGCCAATAATTGGTAGGGTAAATTTTATCAATACCTTTAATCTGAGCTAGTTCACTAGAACCGCCATGAATCAGAACATACCCACTTTCCGACACTCCTAAAAGTTTTTGTTCAGCTTCTGCCCAATCAATATCTGCTTTAGGTACATTAATAGATAGTCCAGGGAAAGGTGTTACAACATCCATTCCTGGCAATAAATCATGGTACATCTGAGCTGCATATTGTTCAGTTTTCAGGGGTATAGGGTTCGTGAGAAAGATTGCCCCATTACCTGCATAACCTACCCGTTTAGGAATTCCTGTTAACCACAGCAATAGGCCAACTGTCCAACGTTGTCCGAGAGAAATTACTGCTTCGTATTCGCGATCGCGCATAATACCTAACAAATTTCCCCAGTCAGCGAGACTATTGGCATCTTTGAAGTCATAGGCCAAGACATCCTGTACAGACTTACAGACTCGGTATGCACCCTTTGAGCGAGGTTCTACAATTACATCAATTTGAGATTCTGGATAAGATTTTTTTAGGTCATCCAGAGTAGGAAAGAATAAGATTTGGTCGCCAATTCCACCAGGGACAAGGGCTAGTATTCTCATATTTAAGGAATTTAGCTTAATTATTAGTTGAACACAATACCAACCATATCTTACGATTCTGATTGGGAATTATTTCTTTAGTAGACATTCAATTTTTACCACTATCCACTATATTGAATTATTCAATAGAAACCTAAAACACAAAATGAAATGTATTTATTGATTCCTGCTGCTGGTATGGGGCGACGCATGGGAAGCCAACGGAACAAGCTTTTGCTGACTCTATTGGGTAAATCTTTGCTAAGTTGGACTCTTGAGGCTGCTTTCAAGTCTCATTATATTAATTGGATTGGTATTATTGGCCAGCCTGTTGATTTTCCAGATTTTCAAAAGATGATTTCTGGTTTGTCTACTAATAAGTCTATAGAGTTGATTGAGGGAGGATCGACTCGTCAGGAGTCTGTTTATAAGGGTTTACAGGCTTTGCCCCCGGAGGCGGAACAGGTGTTAATTCACGATGGGGCCAGGTGTTTGGCTACTCCGGAACTATTGGATCGGTGTGCGGAGGAGGTTGTTAAGTGTCCTGGTTTAATTGCTGCTGTGCCAGTTAAGGACACGATTAAGGTTGTTGATTCGTCGGGTCTAATTCAGGATACACCAGATCGTCGCAATTTATGGGCTGCTCAGACACCTCAAGGTTTTGAGGTGAAGTTGTTGAAAGAATGTCACGAAAAGGGGCGTCAGTTGGGTTGGGAAGTTACTGATGATGCTGCTTTGTTTGAAAAGTGTGGTTTGCCTGTAAAGGTTGTTGCGGGGGAGGAGACTAATCTTAAGGTGACAACTCCTGTGGATTTAAGAGTAGCAGAATTTATTTTGACGGAAGCATTGAAGAAGGAAGAAGGAAGAAGTAAGAAGGAAGAAGGTGTTTAGTTATCTAGGATAAAAGATGTTTAGTTATCTAGTAGAGAAGGAAAAATTTTATGTTGTCTGAGTTCTCAGGTTTTACTCTATCTGCGTCTTTTCCTTCAACTACTATAATTATTTATTAGCTAAGAAAAAAAGTGCATTTATCCTAAGTAGTGATTTGTCGGTCAATTCAGCTATTAATTATCAATACTTCCTGCAATAGATAAGCTTTGAGAATGCAGGATTTTATTTTTGATATCCTTAAAATGTGAGGGTATAAGCCTAATTTTTTGGTCATACGAAAATGATTTTGATAAAAAATATGCTGACAAATACTACCTAATTTTCTACATATTTTTTCGATTCATTTTTGATTTAATTAGATTGATAATTTATCTTATAGCAGTCGAAGCAAAGGGCGTGGATATATAAGCTTAAAACTCAGACAACGAAGATTTTTTCTTTTCTCCTAGATAACTAAAGGACTTCTTTCTTCTGCTATAAAAATAATTATTTACTAAGTAATACTTCGATTTAGCTAATATCTTTTATAGTAGTTGAAGCAAAGGGCGTGGACATATAAGTTTAAAACTCAGACAACGAAGATTTTTCCTTATCTCCTAGATAACCAAAACCTTCTTGCTTCTTACTTCTTCCTTCTTCTCTTTAATTATTGGGGATAAAAGCTAGTATTCAATAATTAATAATTAACAATTACCTCTCCTTGAAAAAAAGAGGATTGACGCTTAAGAAAATTTTTTTATTTTTCCTCCTTTAAAGGAGAAGCTTTAAACCTTAATTATTAGGTAAAGTTAGAAGTTATAGCGTTTCTCAGACTAATGAAATACACCTATCTTTATTTCTATTCTACTCCCTACTCCCTACTTCCTACTCCCTAAAAGTTAAATGAATAAATCACAAGTATCACCAATTAATAGTCTTTGGCTATTTATGATAGTTTCAGCTACAGTTATAGCAGCATATAACGGTAGGATGACAGAAATAACTGAAGCATCGTTTGAATCTGTAAAAAATGCTGTTACTTTAGCCATTGGATTAATTGGTAGTATGGCATTATGGCTAGGCATAATTCAAGTAGTTGAAACAGCAGGAGGAATGATTGTAATTGCTCGTTTAATTCGTCCTGTAATGGTGAAACTTTTTCCTGATATACCTGCATCTCACTCTGCAATGTCTGCCATTATTTTGAATATAGCTGCTAATGCTTTAGGGTTAGGAAATGCTGCGACACCAATGGGTTTAAAAGCAATGGTAGAAATGGATAAATTAAATCCGGAAAAGGGAACTGCTACAGATGCTATGTGTTTATTTTTAGCTATTAATACTTCTTCAGTTACGATTATTCCTATTAGTGTAATAACTGTTCGAGCTAGTGCTGGTGTTACTAACCCTGGAGATATTATTTTACCTGCAATTTTTGCTACTTTTTGTTCTACAATTACGGCTATTTTCGCAGCAAAGTTTTTCGCACGTCGGCAATCTATTTATAGTTTAAATCAATCTATTTCGTCAGCAGATTTAGATTGCAATGATTTATTAGAAGGCGAGACAAAGATATCTGAATTAACTCCACCTAACAAAATTGGAAAATTAATTTTTGCTAGTTTAATCGGTGCTTTTTTAGGTGCAGTAATTTATCGCTTAAATCTCAAAGGCATCACCTATATTTTTAGTTTTGCTTTTCTGGAGAGTGTGTCTAATTGGTTATTACCAATATTAATTTGTTCATTTCTACTTTTTGGCTATTTTCGAGGAGTTAAAGTTTATGAAAAAATGACGGAAGGAGCAAAAGCAGGATTTGAAGTTGCCGTCAGAATAATTCCTTTTATGGTAGCAATTTTTGTGGCTATTGGAATGTTTAGAGTAAGTGGCGCTCTAGATATTTTTGCTGTAATTTTATCGCCTATCACTAATTTAATTGGAATGCCGACTGAAGCACTACCTATGGCGTTGATTAGACCTTTATCTGGCAGTGGTGCTTTTGGTATTATGTCGGAAATAGTGACAAATGAACCCCATAGTTTTCTTTCTTATTTAGTATCAACTATGCAGGGTTCTACTGAGACTACTTTTTATGTATTGGCTGTTTATTTTGGTAGTGTTGGAATTAAAAAAACTAGATATGCTTTACCTACTGCTTTATGTGCTGATGTCGCAGGAATTTTAGCTTCTCTTGTCGTTTGTCGGATGATGTTTTGATGATTAAACAAGCATTGAAGAAGGAAGAAGGAAGAAAAAATGGATGGGGACTCAAACCCTAACCAATTGTCAACACCGTGTAGACGGCGGGTTATTAAACCCAAAATAAAATGATAATTTCAATTGAAATTTTATTTCTAATCTTATATTAGACATCTCCATAAAAGAGGAAGTAGGTAGTAGGGAGTAGGTGAAAATAATTAATAATTTCTGTACGATAATTAATTGGATTTTTTATAATCGAAGATAGTCTATTTATGAAATATAGTAATACACAGCTAGGTTACGACTCAATTCGGTTCAGTTAAGGATTTTTTTTGGCAGTTATATCATCTAAAGAGCTACTCTAGTCGAATGATGTTTTGATGATTAAACAAGCAATAATATCAATTAAAATTTTATTTCCAATCTTATATTAGACATCTCCATAAAAGAGGAAGTAGGTAGTAGGGAGTAGGTGGAAAGAATTAATAATTTCTGTAGGATAATTAATTGGATTTTTTATGATCGGAGATGTCAATTTATGAAATATAGCAATAGACAGGTAGGTTAGGACGCAATTCTGTTCAGTTAAGAATTTTTTTGGCAGTTCTGTCATCTGAAGAGGTACTCTAATGGTTCGATAATTTATGAGTTTTGGTCTTATCTATTTGCACAGCATTCCGTAGGAAACCATATTTGTTGAGGACTTATGTAGATGATGATCTGAATAAGGGTAAATGTTTTTCCCACTGTTCCCTGCTATAAGAAAAAAAAGAGAAATCAAAAATATCAGATTTTTTATCTGAAGTAAATCATGGCAATTTTCACAAATATAGTAATTTTAGATAACAATGAAATACTGTTTCGCCTGGAAGGAATTCAAGGTAAGAAGACCTGGTGTCAATCTCAACTGAAATGACTATAATTCTACAAACAGCAAATTTTCTATCTGCATATCTAAATTATTCCTCTTGATTTATTTTTCCCTTTTTTTGATTTCTTCTTGCTGCAAAAAACGAATTATCAACTGATGGATATAATTAGCTGCTATCAAATCCTATTTTCTACCTATCTCTACCATTATTTCCTTTGATTCATTCTTCCATCTGAAATTTCAGTACATCCTCATTTCCAATTTTATACCTTGATAAACAAGGAAATTCTTGGTATTCTAATTCAAGTCCTAATTTTACACAAAAATTCTATGAAAGCAGTCACTATTAATCAGTATGGTTCTATTGATGTCTTGGAATATTCAGATATTGACAAACCTCAAATTACACCCAATCAATTATTAGTAAAAATTCACGCTACAAGTGTTAACCCTGTCGATTGGAAAATTCGACAAGGACAACTACAATTATTATCAGGTTTTAACTTTCCTATTATTTTAGGTTCTGACTTATCTGGAGTTGTATTAGAAGTAGGGGAAGAAGTAGAAAGTTTTGAACCAGGAGATGAAATTTATACATTTATTAATCCATTAACAGGAGGTGCTTATGCTGAATATATTGCTATACCTGCAAATACTGCGGCATTAAAACCAAAAAATATGACTCATTCTCAAGCAGCAACAGTTCCAGTTGCAGGTTTAACTGCTTTTCAAGGATTACTTGATTTAGGTCAAATTAGACCAGGACAAAAAGTATTAATTAATGGTGCTTCTGGTGGAGTTGGTATCTTTGCAGTACAAATTGCCAAAGCAATGAAAGCTGAAGTAATAGGTGTTTGTAGTAGTAACAATATTACCCTAGTAGAAAGTTTAGGAGCAAATCGGGTTATTGACTATAATCAAATTGATTTTACTCAAGAATTAGAGCAGTATGATATTATTTTTGACGCTGTGGGTAAAGAAACTTTTTCTAGTTGTGAAAATATCTTGAAACCACAGGGGATTTATATATCTACTCTGCCAACTGTAGATAATTTACCTCCTACTTTCTTCAGCTTATTTGTGCCTGGTAAAAAATCTAAATTAATTCTTGCCCAATCAAACCCCCGGGACTTAAATGCTCTGCGAGAATTAATCGAAGATGGATTAGTTAAATCAATTATTGGTCGTACATATAAACTAGAAGAAATAGCAGAAGCTCATGCTTATAGTGAAATGGGTCATGCTGTAGGAAAAATTGCTATTACAACTGAAGAAACGAGTTTAGTTGACTAATTTTTTTCTAAAATTACTATAGATAAGTTCAACAATTAATAATTAATAATTAATAATTAATTATTAATTATTACCTCTTATTTTCAAGAATAGGATTGACTAAAAGGAAAATTTTTCTTCTCTTGATAGGTTGGATATAGCGAGGTTTTCTCGCCATCCCACCCTTCGGGAAGCTGCGCTAACGACCGCTTTTCTCCTTTAAAGGAGAGGCTTTAAACCTTAATTATTAGGTAAGAAATTGCTATGTCGATAAAAAATGAATTTCTAGAAATAGAAACTGCCCCCGGAATAGAAATATACAATCTTACTCCTCAAATTATTGATATCTTAAATGCGACTGGTATAAAAAATGGGCAAGTAATTGTCTTTTCTCGACACACGACTACAGCTTTAGCTATTAACGAAAATGAGGAAAGATTAATCACAGACCTAAAAGTATATTTGAGAAAGTTAGCGCCGGAGTCTGACAAATATCTCCATAATGATTTGCACCTGCGAGATGTTCCTCCCGATGAACCTATTAATGCTCATTCTCATCTGATGGCAATGACTTTAAATAATAATGAAGTTATTCCTATTGTGGATGGAAAATTAGCTTTAGGAACTTGGCAGTCAGTATTATTTTTTGAATTAGACGGACCTAGAAAACGAAATATATTAGTACAAGTTAGTGGAGAAGGGAGAAGGGAGAAGGGAGTAGGCAGTAGGCAGTAGGAAAGAGAGATAAATGTTAACTGTACTTCACTATCTTAAAAAGTTCTGTAAAATGTGAGGACTTTGAGTAAATAAGGGCTAAAAAATATCTGAAAATTATTTTTTCTACTTCTTCGTTTAAATCCACATTCCCCCTAACTCCTGACGTAAGCATTTCCTACGGAATGCTGCGCAAACAGCTAGAACGCAGTCAGCTTTTAGCTGTTTCATAAATAATGAATATACACTGCTCAGGTCAAGGTTAGTTTTTTCCAATACTTTGAATTCTCTTTAAATCTCTCAATACTAACTCCTGCTATAAAGGCAATGAATTAATAGCTGATAGCTCATAGCTGATAGCTCATAGCTCATAGCTGTTTGCGCAGCATTCCGCAGGAAATGCTTACCTCCTGACTCCTACAAAAATACTTTTTCAGCAAACCCTAAATAATTGGTAATAGGGTAAGAAAAGCTAACTAGAAAACTTAACAGTAATTTTGGAGTTACAGTCATTTCAGTTTAGATTTAGACAAGCATTTATTGCCTTGGAATACTTTCAGCCGAAAAAGTGTTTCATTCTTATTTAAAATTACAATATCAATTTATTGGGGTAAGTTTTCAAGTCAAAATTTTGCTTGAATTATTTCGACCTGGGTATGAGACTAAGCCGCTTTTTTCCACGATAACTAAAACTGACTATCCCACAGTAAGTGATGAGAATATTCTCTCTATATTATAGATATGAACAGTCTCTAAAAAAATCTCGATCATGACTAAAGAGTGGCACGGTAGTCTCAATTTAATTTATGGCAAGTAAAACAATCATACTCAAATTATGGCAAGTAAAAATCAAGCACCATTAAAAATACAAAGACCTTTGACTGAAGTAAGTTTTTCAAGTCAAAATTTTGCTGGAATTATTTCGACCCGGGTATCAAACTAAGCCACATTTTTCCGTGATAACTAAAATTGACTATCCCACAGTAAGTGATGAGAAGATTTTCTCTATATTTATGGATATAGTCGTCGAAGGAAAGATTAGGGCAACTCGACAGCTTAAAACTTAGACAATGTAAGATTTTTCCAACTTCGGTTCTTTCTTCTCCTATATAAAAAGTCTCTAAAAAAATCTCGATCATGACTAAAGAGTGGCACGGTAGTCTCAATTTAATTTATGGCAAGCAAAACAATCATACTCAAATTATGGCAAGTAAAAATCAAGCACCATTAAAAATACAAAGACCTTTGACTGAAGTAAGTTTTTCAAGTCAAAATTTTGCTGGAATTATTTCGACCCGGGTATCAAACTAAGCCACATTTTTCCGTGATAACTAAAATTGACTATCCCACAGTAAGTGATGAGAAGATTTTCTCTATATTTATGGATATAGAGGTCGAAGGAAAGATTAGGGCAACTCGACAGCTTAAAACTCAGACAATGTAAGATTTTTCTAACTTCGGTTCTTTCTTCTTCCTTCTTTCTTCTCCTATATAAAAAGTCTCTAAAAAAATCCTAATTATGACTAAACAATGGCACGGTAGTCTCGATTTAATTTATGGCAAGCAACACAATACTACTCAAATTCTGGCAAGCAAAAATCAAGCACCATTAAAAATACAAAGACCTTTTTATCCAGAAGGAAATGAAGTTTGTCATAGTGTAATTTTACATACTGCTGGTGGTGTTGTAGGAGGCGATCGCCTTTCTATTAATATAGAATTACAACCGACTACCCATGCTTTAATTACTACTGCTGCTGCTAGTAAAATTTATCGTAGTAATGGTCAACTTGCTCAACAAAATATTAGTATTAACCTTCATAGTCAGTCTTGTTTAGAATGGTTCCCTCAACCAACAATACTTTTTAATGGTGCTGAGTATCGGCAAGATTTAAAAGTACATTTAGGAGTAGAAGCGAGTTGGATGAGTTGGGAAATTATTAGATTTGGCAGAAGTGCTAGAGGGGAAAAATTTTTAGCAGGAAATTGGCGTTCGTATACTGAGGTTTGGCAAGAAAATTATCCTATCTGGGTAGACAGACAATGTTTAAAAGGAGGGTCGGAAATGGTTAATAGTCTCTTGGGTTTAGCTGATAATTCTGTAGTTGGAACTTTCATTTTTGTTGGGCAACCTGTTACAGCAGAGGTAGTTAAAAAAGTTCGTGATTTGTGGCAAAGTTTAGGTATTGATATGTCTGGTGAAGTAGGTGTTACTCGTATTCCTAAAGGGATGATTTGTCGCTATTGTGGGCAGTCAATAATTAATGTGAAAGATTGGTTTAATTCGGTTTGGCATTATCTCCGTATTTTTTATTTAAAAAGACCTAGTTGTTCTCCACGAGTTTGGTCTTAGTTAGTAAGCTTTCAGCAGTCAGCAGTCAGCAGTCAGCTATTGACTTATTATCTTAGAAGGAGAATTCAAAATTATGTTTATGCGACATTCCGCACCGAAAGAAAAAGGTAACAAACTAACCTTATATTTGAGGGTTGAAATTGATAGCCATCCCCGGAGTCTTGTTTTCTAGTGGCGTTCAGAATGAGTTGATTGGTCAATAAAAATGACTATAACTTTTTAATTGCATTTTACCAGCTATCTATGAGACTAGAAATTAACTTTTAGCCAAATGAGCTTTCCTAATATTTGAGGGTTAAGATTGATTGCCATTCCCTGAGTCTTGTTTTCTGGTGGCTTTCACAATGAATCTTTATTGCAATCAAGATGACTGTAACTTTTTAATTGCATTTTACCAGCTATTTATCAGACTAGAGATGAACTTTTAGCCACATGAATTTTCCAATATTTGAAGGTTGAGATGGATAGCCATCTGTTGAGTCTTGATTTTCTGGTGGCGTTCAGAATGAATTTTTACCTCAATCAAGATGACTATAACTTTTTAATTGCATTTTACCAGCTATTTATCAGAGTAGAGATGAACTATTAGCCACATGAATTTTCCAATATTTGAAGGTTGAGATGGATAGCCATCTGTTGAGTCTTGATTTTCTGGTAACGTTCAGAATGAATTTTTACCTCAATCAAGATGACTATAACTTTTTAATTGCATTTTACCAGCTATTTACTCAGAGTAGAGATGAACTATTAGCCACATGAATTTTCCAATATTTGAAGGTTGAGATGGATAGCCATCTGTTGAGTCTTGATTTTCTGGTAACGTTCAGAATGAATTTTTACCTCAATCAAGATGACTATAACTTTTTAATTGCATTTTACCAGCTATTTACTCAGAGTAGAGATGAACTATTAGCCACATGAATTTTCCAATATTTGAAGGTTGAGATGGATAGCCATCTGTTGAGTCTTGATTTTCTGGTGGCGTTCAGAATGAATTTTTACCTCAATCAAAATGACTATAACTTTTTAATTGCATTTTACCAGCTATTTATCAGAGTAGAGATTAACTTTTAGCCAAAACTGAAAACTGACAACCTCAAATCTACAAATGACTTTTCTTAGCAATAGGCATCCGCCAACCAGTACCAAAAGCTCGATCACTAATTTTCAATCCAGGGGGTGCTTGTCTACGTTTAAATTCTGCCCGCATCACTAACTTTATAACCTTATTTACTACTTCTGAATCATGTCCTGCTGCAATAATTTCTGCCAAAGACTCACACTTTTCTACTAAGCGGTATAAAATATCATCCAAAACTTCATAAGATGGTAAAGAGTCCTCATCTTTTTGACCTTCTTTCAACTCAGCACTAGGAGCTTTAGTCAGAATATTTTCTGGAATAATATTTTGCTGTTCAGTAATTAGTAAATTTTCAGCTCCATAGAAATTTTGATTATTATTAAATGCCTGTTGATTCAACCACCGACACAGAGAATAAACACGAGTTTTCGGAACATCAGAAATTACTGCTAATCCACCATTCATATCACCATAAAGAGTGCAATAACCGACCGCCATTTCTGACTTATTACCCGTGGATAAAAGCAAATGACCAAACTTATTAGAAATTGCCATTAATAAATTCCCACGAATCCGAGATTGAATATTCTCCTCAGCAATGCCAAAATTTGTACCTGTAAATAAATCTTGCAAACTATTGTCATAACTTTTCATTAAATTCCCAATAGGAATAACTTGTTTAGTAATACCCAAATTTTCCGCTAATTCCAAAGCATCTTTAACAGAATGATCGGAACTGTAAGGAGAAGGCATCAAAATAGTAAAAACATTTTCTTTACCTAAAGCAGCAGTAGCGATCGCTGCAACTAAAGCCGAATCTATTCCCCCACTTAAACCAAGAACAACTTTAGAAAAACCACACTTACGCAGATAATCTTTTACCCCTAAGACCAAAGCAGACCAAATTTCTTCATCCTCACTTTCTGCTAAATATAGACTTTCAAAATTAGTCACAATCAAATCTTTTTTTGCTGGATTAAATTCAACAACTGCCAAATTTTCTGCAAAAGCACTAGCTCGATAGACCGCATTACCAGTCTTATTAAAAACCACACTACAACCATCAAAAATTAAATCGTCATTACCGCCTATCTGATTAACATAAATAATTGGTATTTGATAACGATTCGTGCCATGTTCTAAAATTGCCTCTCGCAATTTTTGCTTTCCTACTCGATATGGAGAAGCAGACATATTTACGACAAAATCAACTTGATTTTCTGCTAATTCTTTCATTGGGTCACAAGTATAATTTCGCCTTCCCCAAAATTCGGCATCATTCCATAAATCTTCGCAAATAGTCACGCCAATTTTAGCTAAAGATTCTGAGGTTTTTCCAGGAATTTCTAACGTGAAAAAATCGCTAGTTTTACCAGGCTCAAAATATCGTTGTTCATCAAATACATCATAAGTAGGTAAGAGTCTTTTATGAAATATTTGTTTGACTTTTCCATTGCCTAATAAAACCGCACTATTAAATAATGATTTTTCTCCTATTTCATTAGCTTGAGAATTAAAAGTTACAGTTCCTACTAAAACTGCTATTTCTGATGGTAAATTTTTAGCTAACTTTTCTAACTCTGTCGCAGCAGCTTCAATTAAACTAGGATAAATTAATAAATCTCGTGGTGGATAGCCTATGAGAGATAATTCTGAAGTAATCATCAATTTGGCATCTAAATTTTCAGCTTTTTTTGCAGCTTCTAAAATTAATTTTGCATTGCCTGTAATATCACCAATAGTGGGATTGAGTTGTGCGATCGCGATTTTCATTATAATTAAAAAAGGAAAAAGGAAGAAGGAAGAAGGAAGAAGGAAGAAGAAAGAAGGAATGATAGACATTGCTAACTTCTCCAATTTGAACAGATTTTTCTAATTGTTGTATTATTTTGAATAACTTGTCTAATTCTAATTAGAAAGGAAGAAGGAAGAATAAATTAACATCAGCAATCATAAAAATTACTAACTTCTCGAATTGCCACAGCTTTTTCTCATGTAAAATTTTAAATTTTTCTGTTTGTTGCATTATTTTCTAGAATTTATCTCATACTAATTATAAAGGAAGCAAGGAAGAGGTAATACCAATTTTATGTGAGGCTGTACAGAATAAGGAGTCAGGTAGGGGAGCCATCGGTAGGACGACGTAGAGGAGAAAATCATGATGGTCAATAGGAGTAAATAAGTAAGTATTTCTGTTTTTACCTACAGTCAACTCTGATGATAATTTTACTCTATAGAACTTCTTATGGCTTCTCAAATTGCCACAGCTCTTTCTCAGGTAAAATTTTAAATTTTTCTATTTGCTGCATTATTTTCTAGAATTTATCTCATACTAACTAGAAAATAACCAGGAAAAGAAAATCAGCAAGAAAGAATAATCAATCTATCACAGCCATGATAGATATTTCCTGGCTTTGAGAATAAAAGCAACTCTTGACTATCTCAAAATTTCCAGCTTTTCTGTTTCTAGAATAAACTAACAGAAGTAATCATAAACATTACTAATTTTTCTAATTGCCACAACTCCTTCTCAGCCAAAATTTTAAATTTTTCTATTTGCTCTATTATTTTCTAGAATTTATCTCATACTAACTAGAAAGGAACCAGGAAAAGAAAATCAGAAAGAAAGAATAATCAATCTATCACAGCCATGATAGATATACCCTGGCTTTGAGAATAAAAGCAACTCTTGAACACCTCAAAATCCCAAGCTTTTCTGTTTATAAAGGAAGAGATAATCAGCAAGAAAAAAGAAGAAATTAACAGCACCAATTATAGGCGTTACTGACTTCTCGAATTGCCACAGATCCTTCTCAGCGAAAATTTCAAGTTTTTCTGTTTATAGAAGAAACTAACAGAAGCAATGATAGACATTACTAACTTTTTGAATTGCCACATATCTTTGTCTGGCAAAATTTTAAATTTGTCTATTTATTGCATTATTTTTATCCTCCTGATTCTTGCTTATTTCTCCTTACATAAACTATGATTAATCCTGTCATTTTTATCAGGATATCAACATGGAAGTAAAAGCAGCAGTAGCTTTTGAAGCTCGTAAACCATTAAGTATAGAAACCGTTAATTTAGAAAATCCAAAAGCTGGCGAAGTAATGATAGAAATTAAAGCAACCGGAATTTGTCATACCGATGCTTATACTCTTTCTGGTGCAGACCCTGAAGGTTTATTTCCTAGCATTTTAGGACATGAAGGAGCTGGGGTCGTTGTTGAAGTTGGACAAAATGTCACTAGCGTCAAACCAGGAGACCATGTTATCCCTCTCTACACCCCAGAATGTCGTCAGTGTGAGTATTGTCTCAGCATGAAAACTAATTTATGTCAAGCAATTCGCACTACTCAAGGTCGTGGTGTAATGCCAAATGGTACCAGTAGATTTTCATTAAATGGTGAAATGATTCATCATTATATGGGTACTTCAACCTTTGCAAACTATACAGTATTACCAGAAATTTCCGTAGCAAAAATTCGTAAAGATGCTCCTTTTGATAAGGTTTGCTATATCGGTTGTGGAGTAACAACTGGCATTGGAGCTGTTATTAATACGGCAAAAGTTGAAGCTGGTGAAAAGTAATTGTATTTGGTTTAGGTGGCATTGGTTTAAATGTAATTCAAGGGGCAAAAATGGTGGGTGCTGATATGATTGTTGGGGTTGATATTAATCCTAGTAAACGTGAATTAGCGGAAAAATTTGGCATGACACATTTTGTTAATTCTAGAGAAGTAGAAGGTGATTTAGTTCCTTATTTAGTTGATTTAACAAAAGGTGGTGCTGACTATACTTTTGAATGTATTGGTAATGTTAATGTGATGCGTCAAGCTTTAGAATGTTGTCATAAAGGTTGGGGTATGAGTGTAATTATTGGTGTAGCTGGTGCGGGACAAGAAATTAGTACTCGTCCGTTTCAGTTAGTAACAGGAAGGGTATGGAAAGGTACAGCTTTTGGAGGTGCGAGGGGTCGTACGGATGTACCGAAAATTGTTGATTGGTATATGGAAGGAAAGATTAATATTGATGATTTGATTACTCATTTTATGCCAGTGGAAAAAATTAATGATGCTTTTAATTTGATGCATGAAGGTAAGTCTATTCGTATGTTGTAACTTTTTAAATAAGTAATAAGGAAGAAGGAAGAAGTAAAAGTAGGACTAATCAATACTGACCGATTAATAATTGTCAAAAACAGACAAAAAACCTGGGTAACTATTTAACTTTTGAAGTAAGCATTTCCTGCGGAATACTACGCAAATAGCTGTCAGTTATTAGCTATCCTCCAGGGTCGGAACTACGGACTTCAGCTATTAATTTTAGAGAAGGTAAAAGCAACCTTTGAAATTGAGAAAGAATAAAAAGTTACTGATAACTGATAACTGATAACTGATACTAACTTCTGACTTGCTAAGAGTAGGCTGAATACCTGATTTTTTTGTTAATAAATTAACAATATTAGTGAGAAAAACTTAAGTTTTGAAAATGTACTTTTATCTATTCCTTTCTCACCTACATTTTATCATTAACTTGACTGATTTACTTAATAGTCAATACTCACAAAAAATTCTATGAGTCAACCACATTTACTACCTGTTACAAATTAAAATTAATCTATTCTTCTTACTTATTAAATTATGTCTACAGAACTCAAACTGGTTAAAGAACATCAATGCTTCGGCGGCAAAGTTATCTACTATTTCCACTCATCTTACATCTGTAATATTCAGATGCGTTTTTCAATTTATTTACCTCCCGAAGCTAAATCAAAACCATTACCAGTATTGTATTTTCTTTCTGGTTTAACCTGTACTGAAGAAAACTTTATGGCTAAAGCAGGGGCACAACAATTTGCTGCCAAATATGGATTAATTTTAGTCGTACCAGATACAAGTCCGCGCAATACTGGCATTAAAAATGAGAACGATAGTTGGGATTTTGGTACAGGTGCAGGATTTTATCTTGATGCCACATTAGAACCTTGGAAAAAGCATTATCAAATGTATAGTTACGTTGTTAAAGAATTACCAGAACTCATAGCTAAAAATTTTCCAATTCAGCCAGATAAACAAAGTATTTTCGGTCATTCCATGGGAGGTCACGGAGCATTAATTTGTGCTATAAAAAATCCGGCAAAATATCAATCTATTTCCGCTTTTGCGCCAATTGCAGCACCAATGTGTTGTCCTTGGGGTGAAAAAGCTTTTAGCAATTATTTAGGTTCAAATCAAGAAAACTGGCGTGATTATGATGCTAGTGAATTAATTTTAAATTATGGTTATAGTCATCCGATTTTAATTGATATAGGAACTGCTGATCCCTTTTTATCCCAAAAACAATTATTACCAGAAGTATTGGAAAAAGCTTGTCAAAAAAAAGGAGTAAATCTAACTTTAAGAATGCAAAAAGATTACGATCATAGCTATTATTTTATTGCATCTTTTATAGAAGACCATATAAGATATCATGCTGAAGCTTTGAATTGAAGAAGGAAGAAGTGGATGGGGACTCAAACCCCAACCAAAAGGCAAGGGAAGCAACTTTTGTAGTAAGACAATTAATAAAGCTTTTATCCTAAACTAAAAGCAATAGCTGTTAACGCAGTTCCTCCGAGGTGCAAAAAGCTCAAAAAGCTAGTATTTTCGGCTGACTATGGTAGAAAAATCACTCTCACAATTCTTATTCCTACCTCCTCGCTCCCATACCCGTTCCTCCTGTCTCCTGTCTCCTGTCTCCTGTCTCCTACCCCAGAAAAAAGACTTTCCATACGCAAACCCTAATTATAAAGAACTAGAATCTAAACTTTGAGCTTGTCCATCTGTCTGAGGCAAATGTAGTCCGCACTCCTGCTTAAGACCATGAAAACGAGTATCCCGTTCATTCTCATCTTCCATAGTCAAGGGGCGACTAGAATGCCAATCTCCCACACTGGTATAACCTAAATCGAAAAATGGATGATAAGGCAAATTGTAAGCAGTCAAATATTGGTATATATCCCTGGCATTCCAAGTTAATATAGGTAAAATCTTATATATTCCCGATTGCTGACTAATGCGGTTAAGACCCTTGCGGTGGTCAGTTTGGTCCTTCCGCAGGCCAGCTAGCCAAGCTTTAGCACCTAACTCTTTTAACGCTCTTTGCATAGGTTCTACTTTCCGAATTTGGTCATAGCGGTTCAGAGCATCAGCATTCTTCTCAGCCCAAAGTCGGCCATGTAGAGCTTCCATTCTAGCTGGACTAATTGAAGATTGATATACTTTAAGATTCAGTCTCAGTCGCTCGGTCAACTCTTCAGCAAATCTATAAGTTTCGGCGGGTAAATATCCTGTATCAACCCAAATAACAGGAATATCAGGTACAACGGTTGTAACTAGATGTAACATAACAGCAGCCTGGATACCAAAACTGGTACTCATAACTAAACCTTCTCCAAAGGTTGCATATCCCCACTTAACTAGAGTATGAGCATCTGCTTGGGCAAGTTCCTGATTGACAACCTCAAGATCCAATTTTGATGGATATGTAAAATTTTGCCGACCGTATTGTCCATTTTGGTTGACTGTGATTAGACTCTGTTGTGACATAGTTATTACCAATCTAAATTAGTACTAAGACTTTAAAGGTTTATCATACGTTGTCAGCAATCCTCAATGAGAGATTGTTTATACTGTTTTATATATCCAGATTACCTCGTGTTACAAAAAGCTTTTTTGATGTTATAATATATCTTCTTAACTTAGCGTAACGCTAAAACTTATTTATGACATAGATATCAATATAAGTTAGTATCCAGGAGAGTTTTGACTATTCCTACCCAGATACATCTCTGGCTCAAAGTTAAGAAGAAACGAGTAATGTGTATCGATCCAGTTCTGTAGCATTTGCTGAGAATTTGGCACGTTCAATTCATCTTTCTATTTACCAACGCCCTCAAAAATGGTATTGAAGCCATTCATTCTGACTCCTGACTCCTGACTCCTGATTCCTAAGGAATATCCTATCTATTTGTAGCAAACATTTATCAATTTGGTATAACTTTTTTGATCGACGACAAAGAAAAAGACCAACTTTGTCAAGCAGGTCTAAGTAAAAATTATTTTCCGTTGTTATTTCTGCGAGATTAACAAGCAAGTAGCTACGCATTCCCAAGTTCGCAGCGATTTGCGGGTTATATATCTCACAATGTCTATATTGCTGATTGTAACAAACTATTGAGCAATTTTTGGAAAAATTTTTAATTTTGTATCCCAATTAGTTGTGCAATATGGGTTTCAGCCCTTTGTGGTTTCCCCCAAAAAACCTGTTCTTGCTTATATACAACCATACCAGGTTTAGCACCCTTGGGCTTATAAACAAACTTAGGTTTAGTATAAATAACTGGGACTATTTCACTCTGACGGGCACGACTATAAAAAGCACTTATATCTGCAACAAACTGTAAATCAACTTCATCAGGTGTGGCACCAGCATCTAGTCGCAACAAAACATGACTACCAGGAATTTCTTGAGTATGAAACCACAAATCATAATCTCCCGCCACTCGAAAAGTTAACAAATCATTTTGACGATTATTACGGCCAACCAATAATTCAAATCCACCAGGAGTTTCGTAACGGTAAAATTCTGTATCCTTTTTATTATCTTGGTGATGATGTTCTGGAGCTTTAAGGTAAGCTTGCTGAATTAACTCATCCCGAATTTCTTCAAGAGTGCGTAAATCTTCTGGAGTTTGGTAAGTATCTAACTGAGACAAAAAAGCTTCCACTTGCTCCAAATAATCAATTTCTGCTTGGACTGTCGCTAAAAGGGGTTCAACTGCTACACGGGCCCGTTTCAACTTTTGGTGCTTTTTATAAAGACTTTGGGCATTTTGCACCGCATTTTTCTCTGGGTCTAACTTGATGACCATCGGTTCCCCCGTTTCAAAGTCACATAGAGTAATAGCTTTCATCCCCGGTCGCCATTCGTGGAGATTGGCCATAAGTAAATCGGCTTGCGATCGCAACAATTCTGCCCCATCCGACTGGTGTAAACGTTCGGTAAAAGTATCAGCCTTGAGCTGTAACTTAGCCGTAATATTTTTAAGTTTTTGGCTAATTTGATGATATAGTTGACTAAACTCTTGCTGATTCAGCTGTCCAGTATAATAATCATTCAGTAATTCCTGAACAGTATCAACAGATTCTACACTTAGCCAACCTGTTACAGTGTATCCATTTTCTGTCCAACCAGGATAAAATTTGGAATGCTCCAGATTTTTTAACCATTCTTGCCAACTTTTAAATAATTTTTGCCAGTCCGAAGCACTAAGGTCATTAGTAGACTCTTGAGAGTCTAGTCCTGAAGCTTCAATCATTGGCTGTACTAAAGCCTTACTGAGGCCACGGTAATTTTTAATTAAATTTCGCCACAATACACCAGGTATTAAACTAATCCTTTCTTGCCATTGCTGTTGCGTTTCTTGCAAATTAGGAATAGGGTTAGTCAGAGAAGGGGGAAGTTCATAAGGTTGACCAGTTTGAATTTGACGAAGACTAGACTGTTGACTATTCACTTGATGGGCACAGGTAACAACAAAATTATCCGCAGTAGTCAGAATAACATTGCTGTACTTGGTCATAACTTCCACATAAAGATGCCATAGGGGTGCTTCCCCAGGACGTTTCGCAAATTGGAAGTCCAGCACCCTCTCCCAAGGAGAAACTTCAACAATAGCTATTAAAGCTAGTCCACCTAGCTGATGTCGTAATTGTTGACTAAAAGTAAAAGTATCAGGGGCGCGAGGTGGAGGGTCACTGATACAAATACGGGCCCCTTGGGGATGCCAGGAAATGTCCAGCCAACCACGTTTTTTGAGAGTTCGCAGAGCAATGGTAATGGTAAAGCGATCGCGCTGATATACCTGCTCTAAACGTGCTGGTAGCCATTTAACACGGAGTTCAGAACATGAAGCTATGAGAGTTGTATAGTCAACAGGTTGCACAGTTAGCTTTAAGTTAAAAATTAAAAGTGAAAAAACTATGATATAAATTTAGTGTCTAAAAATAGTATTTTTTATTTTTCAGGCGACAATCTTTAAATAATTTTTTTTGCTTTTTTCATGTAAATTTAGAGAATTATAATATCAAGTTTAGTTGACAAATAAAGATTAATTATTTTTCCGGGGTTGGTGATTAGGTAATGGCATTAAATATTTATGAACGGTACAATTATAGTTTGTTCATAGATATTTGAGACAAAAGCATTACGCATTCACCAATGCCATTTTTCCTTCTTCTCTGCTATCAATAAAAGTCTTTAGTATAAACCCAATTATTTGATTGAGCAGGTTTGAAAATTATTCAGAACTATAAATATTTATTACTTATATAATGACAGATTTAGACTTGATGTAAAAGCCTGATTTAATGAATAAAGATTTTTAGGTGTTTTCTTCTTATAGCAGATTCCTCCCATAAGAAGTACAGATATGAATAATTAAATGTTCCCAGTGCTGGCATTTTTCCCGCTTCGGGGTATATCTCACCCTTGGTGAAATCTTCTGTACATAGTAGTCTAAGGAAAGAGCACTGACATATCAAAAGCTTAAACTCAGACAACGAAAATTTGTCCTTCTTCCTTCGTAACTATTCAGGTGCTGGGGTTGACAAATAATCATATCTATGTGTTTATCACTTTCCAGAAACCTTTTAGCCTCATTTATAGACTATTTAGTATTCTTAGATACAGTTTTCAGCTTTGAAACACTGAGTATGCAAAAAATCAAGAATAATGCAACCCCAAGACCTGAATGCTTACCTTCCTTCTTCCTTCTTCCTTCTTCCTTTTTCCTGCTGCTATAACTGAAAAACTTTGTATATATAAGTTGCATAATCTGTCATGGATATCCAGTTAATTAATATTGGTTTTGGTAATATAGTTTCTGCGAATAGAGTCGTTGCAATTGTTAGTCCAGAATCAGCCCCGATCAAGCGAATGATTAGCGATGGCAAGGAAAGAGGCAAATTAATTGATGCTACTTATGGTCGGCGTACCAGAGCAGTGATTATTACAGATTCTAATCATATTATTCTTTCGGCAATTCAACCTGAGACAGTGGCACATCGATTTATATTTAACAATAAAGATAGTTAATTGTAGTAATTGATGTTTGATTTTCCAAAATTTGTTATTAATAACTAAAAGTTTAGTTATGCTCGCTTGTACTGCGATAAAAATTTATGCAAACTGGTAAATTAATTGTTTTAACAGGACCTAGTGGTGTAGGTAAGGGGACTTTGGTAAAATCTCTCTTAGAACGTCATCCAGAATTAGTTTTATCTATTTCTATGACTACCCGTTGTCCTCGACCTGGAGAAGTAGAAGGAGAAAGTTATTACTTTGTAGACCGCAATAAATTTCAACAAATGATTGAAACTCAAGATTTATTAGAATGGGCTGAGTTTGCAGGTAATTTTTATGGTACGCCACGTCTGCCAGTTATTGAAAATATTAAACAGGGTAAATTAGTATTATTGGAGATTGAGGTACAAGGGGCAAGACAAATTAAACAGACTTTTTCAGAAGCATTGCTTATTTTTATTTTACCTCCTTCTATGACTGAATTGGAAAAAAGATTGCGGGATAGAGGACATGATTCGGAAGAAGCGATCGTCAAGCGTCTAGAAAGGGCAATTAAAGAGATGGAAGCTGCAGGAGAGTTTGATGTACAACTAATGAATGATAATTTGGAAATTGCTTTGCAAAATTTGGAGAAAGTATTATTTGACTGAAATTATAAGTAGTGCAGTAAGGGAGTGGGGGAGTGGGGAAGTGGAAAAAACTTTGAGTAGGAAAGAAACCGAAATACATTTTCCTTCTTTTAATTGGAGCTGAGGTAATTAGAACTGACATCATTAGGTGATTTGTCCTAAGTTCAATTAATACCATTACAGTTGCAGGATTGCCAAATGAGAAATTAATTTATTTATAATACGAAATCACACGCATTTTTACTAATTTTATTGAGAGCAGGGAGTACGGATTAGGTGAATAACGAATAATAAATGAATAATATATGTTTACTTCATATAAATAATTGCTAAAAAAATCACTGAATCTGATTTATTACTTAATAGCTGAATTTTTAAATAAAAAAAGCATTATTTTAAGGAATTGCTATAATTTCCAAGAAGCGTGAGGTACAAAATTCATCATAATTTTTTTTACTCTGATTATCCCAGTAGAAAGAAAGGTTAGGACAGATAGACATCTTAAAACTCAGACAAAGCAATATTTTTCCTTCTTGCTTCTTGCTTCTTGCTTCTGCTATATCTTTAATTCTTTGCTAAAAATTTTTTTGTGTCTTCTTTCTCACTACAAATATGATATGATTTACAAATGTTAATATTTGTGGTTAAACAAAATGTACAGTAATACTTTTTTTGATTTTCCTGTCTACACAGTCATTCAGTTAACATTATTTTTCTCTATTGTCTTGGGAATTATTTTTAAAGATATGTTGGAGTATAAATTAACACTATGGCTGAAAAACAAAGTCTCTCAAAAGCAAATAGGTTATCAAACACCTAATCTTATTACTGCTTATTTGAGCATGACTTTATTTATCTTTTTATCTGTATCAGCTAGTCTTTCTATCTTTAATATTGTTGAATGGTTATCTATTGTCATAGGTGCAATAGTCGTGTTTCCAACTGCCTTGTTGATCTGGGTACAATTAGGGTCAATGTTTGAGTTGGTCGAATCTAAGGGAATAGCATCTATTAATATTGAAGAATATATGCCTGAAGAAAAAAAAATTAAATCAGGAGAAAATGCTAATCAGTAATTACTAATATTTTGGAGTAAAGTTGTATGACAATTAATCACAAAAATACTGCAAATTAATTATGAATAGAAGTACTATCGATAGTAGTTCCCCAAAAATATATTGGCTGAGTCGAACTAAAATATGAAAATCACAATATGGTTGCTATATTGTTAGTAATTTTTTTATAGATATTCTAGATATAAAGATATAATATATAGATTCATAGTTTATAGAAAAAGGAAATCTGAAATCCTGATCAATAAAAAATTTATCTCTAAGTCTTTTATAATTAAGAACTTGATGACTATATTACCCATACTAAAATATTAGAACCAAAATCTAGGGTTGTTATATTGCTTCAAGGCAAGATTAAGATTAATTTGCAAATTAATAAACCTATTTTCTGGTAAATGAAACAGAGGCTATATCTAGATATTTTCAATGAAAGTAATACAAATAGTTTGCCTGTTAATCTCAATTGCAATAACAGAAAAAATTCTACACTACATATAAAGTAAGCTTACTTGCCAAAAATAAGCGTTGGTGGTATCCTCTTGACGAGGTTGTTATAAAAATAAGCAATCAATTAATCACTGTCCAGTTAAACCCGTGAAAACAGATTTTAACTTAGACACTTAGACAAAATTTGGTGAGGTAGTCATGCGTCTTCCAAAATATACAAATTTGGCAAGTGGTTGCTTGTCAATATTAATTACATTTGGAACAATTTATCCGGCGATCGCTGCTCCTGAAAATGAGAAAGTTGCCCAAAGGGAAAGAACTAGAGCAGGGGGAGCAAATCAAATGGAGATTGTCGGTTATGTTAAAGGTATTATCGGTAATGTAGTCACAATTCTAGTAGATGAAGAAGCAGAATTAGGCATTCCTGGCATTGCACCTAATGATGGTGAACCCACTTATGTCACAATTCCTGAAGAGGAACGTGGTCAACTACGAACTCTATTTTTTTCTCCTAGACATACGATGGAAATAGCAGGTCTAGTACCTGGAATGCGGGTTTATGCAATTGTGGGCAAAAAGAATGACGATCCTGAAGACCCTTGTGGTTGTATAGACTTTTTTAAAGTCATCCCAGATTATAACTATGAACGGGTAGAAGTTCAGTTACCAACATACAATTTCCAGGGTCCTCCTTCCTTAGAGTTTCCACCACTTCAGCCACCCCCTCCTATTACAAGACCTGTCCCACAACCTCCTCCTGTAAGAGGACTGTGGTAATTTTAGCCCATAAAAAACTCTATAATTAGGTCTGTAATGCCACTATATTAAGATTAGTGGCATTATTCATTTTAGTGTAATTGAGGCCGTTGGAGCTCAAGTCGTTTCTCCAGGGCAATTCTCAAGATGATGTCCATAACTTTTTACAGATTTTAGTCAACAGTTGTTAACTCTTCATCTCTAACAGGACTAATCAATATGTAATTTATAATAGAGTCTTGGATAGAGGGAAAAATTAGGAGGTAAGTTTAGGCTTGTTTAATAGATTTGATATTAAACTCTATTTTACCTCATCTGGGGACAATTATTATTCCGGACTTCACATAAAAAATAGTACTATTTGAAAATAAACTTAGTAATCAATTTAGTACATATCCTATATTGATTGTCAAGTCAAATAAATTTGATGAAGCGACAACTAATAAAAGCGATGGCAAACTAGCTGAATCAAAATATTTACTATTATAAAATTTAGGAGTTTTTAGCTATAGCTAAAGCGATAGCTTTTTTTCCTATCTAGTTGATTAGTAATAAAAAGATATCAGTAAAAATATAGGGTATAGCTTTTGTGCTGTAGCTCAATATCAATAAAGTTATGAATGTTGATTTATCTATCTCTTTTGCCTCAAAATTTTGTTGTGTCATAGGATTGACAACTTTTGATACTGAATATTTTTTATGATAAATTCATCCATTATCACCAAGACTACCTAACCGAAAGACATACTATATCCCCCTACAAAATGAAACTAGAATCACATCAGTTTATTCGCTATTTTGAACCTGAGCAAGCTGCACAAATTTCCCAGATTGCTATTATTAAAAAATTTAATCCCCGAGAGATTATTTTTGAAGAAGGTGATGATTCAGATTCTTTATTTTTAGTTCTAGAAGGTGAAGTAGAAGTTAGTAAAAGGAGTGGTGAAGGGAATAATTATGTTGTGATTACATCTGTTAAATCTAATGGTTATTTGGGAGAGTTAGGGATTATAGATAGAAAGCCAAGAAGTGCTAGGGTAGTTACATCTAAGGAAACAGTTTTGGCGAAAATTTACTATGAATCCATAACAGAGATATTAGCTAATACAAAAGGAGATATAGTCTTACAAATCTTAAGTTTTTTATCTCAAAGATTGCGAACCGTGACGACTGATTATGTCAATCAATTAGCTTATAAAGAGAAAATGACTTTGATTGGAGAGATGGTAAATACTATTATTCATGATTTTAGAAGTCCTTTTACTGGTATTCAATTATCAAGTTCAATGTTAAAAGAACTCCATCCCGATCAAGAGAGTCAAGAATGGTGCGATCTAATTTCAATGCAAGTTCAGAGAATGTTAAATATGGCAGAAGAAGTGCTTGCTTTTTCTCAGGGGAATACAAAATTATATTGTCAGTTAATTGATATTGCTAAACTCTTACAAAATTTTGCTAAGTTAAACCAGGTCTATATTGATTTTTCTTCTGTAGAATTGATAGTTTCTGTGGAAGAGGGTTTAATCATAAATGCTGATGAAAATAAGATTAACCGTGTCTTACAAAATTTATTATCTAATGCTGTAGAAGCTCTGGATAAATCTGAAGGCAAAATAGAAATCAGAGCTAGAAGAAAAGATCGATTAGTTGAAATTACTTTTTCAGATAATGGTCCTGGTATTCCTCAAGAAATTCAGGATAAATTATTTGAAGCTTTTGTAAGTTATGGAAAACAGGGTGGTATTGGATTGGGAACTGCTATTGTTAAGACAATTATTGATGCCCATAATGGGAAGATTTTCTTTGAATCAAGTCCTTCTACTGGTACAACTTTTTATCTTCATTTTCCCCTAGCTAAAATAGATTGAATTCGGCAAAAATAAACTTAAATATTTACTGGTCATTTCAGTTATCAGTTATCAGTTATCAGTACCTCTGCAATAAGGAAGCTTGACCTTGGCGAATATGCTCTTTTTTTATCCCCTTAAAAGGGGAGGCACATACCCACAATTTTTCGGTAATATTTTAATTTTTAACTTTTGATTTAAAACGGAGTAGGGAGTAGGGAGTAGGGAATAGAAAATAAGAAAAACAACTGTTCCTCAGTAACCTGAGAAACCCTATATTTTAATTTTTAACTTTTGATTTAAAACGGAGTAGGGGGTAGGGAATAGAAAATAAGAAAAACAACTGTTCCTCAGTAACTTGAGAAACCCTATATTTTAATTTTTAACTTTTGATTTAAAACAAGGTGACTGACGATTTCAATAATAATTTGCCTCCATATACTGATATTAAAACGAATACTGAAAATACAGAAATTGACTTATCATTAGCAAGTTTAAGAGAAAAAACAATTCAACAAATTCGTGACAATTTACGACCTGGGCAACAACAAATGGCTGACTGGCAAGGAGGACCTTTAGCAGTTTCAGCAGTTCCTGGGGCAGGAAAATCTTATGGTATGGCAGCAGCAGCAGCTTTAGCGATCGCTCGTTATCAGTTACATAGTAATCATCAGTTAATTGTTGTTACTTTTACCCGTTCTGCAGCTAGTAATATTAAAACTAAAATCCGCAAACATTTAAAGGAATTATCTTTACCTCAAGGCAGTTTTATTGTTCATACTTTACATGGTTTGGCTTTGAGTATTGCCCTACGTCATCCTGAATTATCTGAGTTAGATTTAGAAAATAGTACTTTAATTCTTCCCACTCCAAGCAACAGAATAACTCGTACTTGTGTAGAAAATTGGATTGCCAAAAATCCTAGACATTATCAACTTTTAATTGAAGGAGTTCAATTTGATGGAGAAGAAACTGAACGTTTAAGAAGGCAATCAGTTTTACGCACTGAAGTTTTACCTCAATTAGCTTGGAAAGCAATTCAACAAGCAAAAAGTTCTGGTCTTAAACCAGAAGATTTATGGCAATTACGAGACAAAATTAATGACCATTATCAAGTTGTGACTATTGCTGCTAATTTATATCAAATCTATCAGGAAACATTAAGGGAAAATCAATTAATTGACTATGATGAAATGATTTTAGCAGCGTTGCGGGTATTAGAAAATGAAGGTGCTAGAAAAATGTGGCAAAATCAAGTTTTTGCAGTGTTTGAAGATGAAGCTCAAGATTCTACCCCCTTGCAAACTAAACTTTTAAAAAAACTGGCTCATTCAAGTGAAAATGATGATAGTAATTCAGAAAATAATGGGATTTATCAAGAACATAAATTATCAAAATTAAATAATCTCAACCTCATGCGTGTTGGAGACCCAAATCAAGCAATTAATTCCACATTTACTCCAGCAGACCCAATAGATTTTCGGCAATTTTGTGAAGACTGCGAACAATTAAATAAGTTGGCGACTATGGAACAAGCAGGTCGTAGTTGTCAAAAAATTATAGATGCAGCTAATTTTGTATTGAAATGGGTAAATAATTCAGAATTAACAGGAATAGAAAAACCTTTTCGAGACCAAAATATTCATCTGGCAAATGATAATCCTTCAGCTACTGGTGGTGGTTTAGAAATATATGAACCCCGAGATATTTACCAAACACTTGAGTTGATGGGTAAACGGATAATTAATTTATTTCAAGAAAATCCAAAAGGTAATTTTGCTGTATTAGTACGAGAAAATAAACAAGGTAAATTTATTACAGATACTTTTTCTAATCCGGGAAAATATGGAATAGATATTGATTTAGGCAAACAAAATATTTCAATACATGATGTTTCTCAAGGAGCGCGTCACTCTCAAATTCCAGCAGAAATATTGGCATTAATGCAATTTATTGACCGCCCTCATTCTCCAGATTATTTAAAATCTGCTTTGAAAGTTTTGGGCGATCGACGTTTAATTCCTAAGCAAGATTATAATGTTTTTGCCTCTCAACCAGAACAGTTTCTTTACCCAGGACCTCTCGATCCTTATCAATCAGAAAAGGTGCGTAAATGTCGTGATTTTTGTCGTACTTTACTCAGGGCAAAATCAGAATTACCTTTGTATCAATTAATTTCTTTTCTTGCTTTAGCTTTAAATTATCAACAATCAGATTTAGCAACTGCGGATAAGTTAGCAGAAAGAGTTGCTAAACAAACTTTTGATAATAGTTCGATGAATTCTATTTTAGAAGTTTTAAGTGAAATTGTAGGTTCCGAGAGATTTGAACCTGTTGAAGTGGATGAAGATGCAGAGAAAAATTATACTCGCCCTCAGCAACTTACTATTATTACTATGCATAAAGCTAAAGGTTTAGATTGGGATTATGTCTTTTTACCTTTTTTACATGAAAATATAATTCCTGGTAATTTACGAGTTTTGCCCCAGGTAAGTTTTTTGGGAGAATTTGACTTAGCTGAAGTGGCAAGGGCACAAATTCGCGCCAGTTTACAAGGACAAGATTTACCAGATATTTCTACTGCTTGGAAACAGGCAGAATATTTGAAGACCGCAGAGGAATTTCGGTTACTATATGTGGCTATGACTAGAGCAAAACGTTTGTTGTGGATGTCTGCTGCTAAGTTAGCTCCTTTTACTTGGAATAAACCAGACAATTTACAGGAGCAAAAACCTTGCCCAGTTTTACCTGTTTTAAAGGCTGAGTTTCCTGATAGTTTCAGATAAATTTTAAAGCATCAAAACAGAGTTTCACTATAGTATCACAGAAGGAAGAAGGAAGAAGAAAGAAGGAAGAAGAAAGAAGGAAAAATCTGACATTGTCTGATTTTTAAGCTTTTTATCTGTCCTAACCTTTCCTGAGACTGCTATAATTAGCGCCTCACATAAATTCTGGATAAATATTTATAATTCCTGCAATTTAGATGTAGATTAAAAGTTTTCCCTCTTCCCTGATTAACTTTTATCAAAAAAAATTAAAATTTATTGCTTTTGCGAGAAAATATAAAAATTTTACTGATAACTGATAACTGATAACTGAAATGACCTATCTTTCTCTTATAAGTAAATGCTAGATTTTCTTAATCATATATCTTAAGGTAAGCGTTCACAAAATTATAAATAAATACAGATCAATTGACCAGATATCCAGATATAAATATAGGAAGTAGTCATATTTAATATAGTTTCACTATAGCAATTCGCCTCTCACATAAATTTTGGATAAATATTTATAATTCCTACAATTAGATATACATTAAAAGTTTTCTTTCTTTCCTGATTAACTTTTATCAAAAAAAATTAAAATTTATTGCTTTTGGGAGAAAATATAAAAATTTGACCTATCTTACTCTTACCGTAAATGCTAGATTTTCTCAATCATACATCTAAAAGTAAGCGTTCACAAAATTATAAATAAAACAGATCAATTGACCATATATAAATAGAGGAAGTAGTCATATTTAATATAGTTTCACTATAGCAATTCCCCCCTCACATAAATTCTGGATAAATATTTATAATTCCTACAATTAGATATACATTAAAAGTTTTCTTTCTTTCCTGATTAACTTTTATCAAAAAAAATTAAAATTTATTGCTTTTGGGAGAAAATATAAAAATTTGACCTATCTTACTCTTACCGTAAATGCTAGATTTTCTCAATCATACATCTAAAAGTAAGCGTTCACAAAATTATAAATAAAACAGATCAATTGACCATATATAAATAGAGGAAGTAGTCATATTTAATATAGTTTCACTATAGCAATTCCCCCCTCACATAAATTCTGGATAAATATTTATAATTCCTACAATTAGATATACATTAAAAGTTTTCTTTCTTTCCTGATTAACTTTTATCAAAAAAAATTAAAATTTATTGCTTTTGGGAGAAAATATAAAAATTTGACCTATCTTACTCTTACCGTAAATGCTAGATTTTCTCAATCATACATCTAAAAGTAAGCGTTCACAAAATTATAAATAAAATATATCAACTGACCATATATAAAAAGAGGAAGTAGTAATATTTAATATAGTTGATTTGACATTGAGAATAAAAACCCTATTTCCAAAATTATATTGACAAAGCAGATAGTATATGTGAGAATCTTTTCAACTTCTAGAGTAGAGGGGATCAATAAATTATTGATGAGATAGGCTTTTTTAATACATTATGCGTATCTACTTAACTCACCCTCCTGAATTAAGTAAAACAATAAAAAATTTGAGTAGTTATACTTCAATTTAACTCAAAAAACAAATTTATGTAAGTATTAATTACTATCAACTATCAAGTTTATTATCCTGGAAATTTATCCCATAATTAACTCATAATTTTTATAGTGATTTTAATCACATTAAAACCAGATAAGGGGTCACATACTCTATGGGAAAAATAGAAGATGATAATAGAAGGTTAAGAGAAGCTAGGAAAAAGAATAACTTCTCTCTCCATAAAAACAATTTACTCTAATTTATTTACTGAAAAGTTATGTACAGCCCCCTAATAAAAAAAGTTATAGCTAAAGCTTGTAATATTAGTATCGATGAATGTGTAGAAGTTCAGAGATTAAAACTAGAAGTTCAAAGATTAACCGAGGAAAATCAAGAACTAACAGAACAATCACAACAATATCAAAAAGAAAATCAAGAACTGCAAAATAAACTAACCAAACTGAGAATGCAGTTAGCAACTCTCTCAGAAGACTCTCCCTCTCTAAACTCCTCTTTATCTGCTAATTTAATACCATCAAAAGAGTCAACCAAAACAACAGTTATTTTAGTTGATTCACCAAGTCCAGAACTAGAAGAAGACCGAGGTAAAGCTGTAGAGTTGCTAAATCAATTACCAAACGGTATGTGGCACGTTAAAGTTGAATCAGGAGTTCAAGTTATTCTGAAACCAGAAGCTCTAAAAGTTCTAGCATAGTTTTCCGTTACTCAGTTTTCTTAATAAAATTCTGAAATGGTTAAAAATTTCTAGAATACTTTTATGTAGAGGTAGGTTGAAATAAAGGCATAAATTCAACCCGCTAAAATACTTATGTCTAATATAACTATCCTCTACTCTAAATATCTTGATAAATAGATAACTGAACTTGATATTACCTATTGAATTTCCTGAAAATTAGGTAATATTTTAGATACAAAAAATTTAGTAAGCTGTTAATAATTTAGGCTATGTATGCCGATTTTTGGAAAGGGAACAGAGAATAAGTGAAGAGAAAAAAATACTCTACCCCATTAATATGAGAACCCTTATAAGGCCAAGAAATAGGTTGTTATAGCAGTCAAAGGAAAGATCGCGGACATATCAAAAGCTTAAAACCCAAACAACGCAAGATTTTTCCTTCTTACTTCTTCTTTCTTCTGCTATAAGCTAAGTGAAATAAATAGTTTTTTTTGCTGCTTTCCTCTCATATAATGTCCGTTTGAACACTTATAAATAACGACCGAGGAATCAGGAGTCAGGAGTAGTGGCGTTAACGATAGTTATGGGCAAGCAAACGCCCATATAGGAGGAAAAAAGAAGAACAGAAGAAGAAAGTTTTTTATCACTAATTAAACGGACATGATATCACTAATCTTTCCCATGTATAATTTTTTCTACTTTGGAATTTGGAATGGGGATATAACTTCTGCCTTTAAATAAAAATCTTTGGTACTAGACAGTGCAAAGTTCTGGGAATAACTATTGCTAGTCAAGGGTTTCACGGACTCAAGGTTAAAAATTCTCCATTCACAACAGTAGGTACTGTAAACCTTTCCCAGTAACACTTTCAATCTTGAGAGCCAACTGTTTTTTAGCAGAACTTTGTACTCTCCAGTTTGGTATTCTACTTAAATAAAAACAATTCGACCTATCTATTGAACAGAAAAAATGCTCGACAACCAGTCGAACATTTCTTACTTTTAGTAAATCAACAGAATCAGAACTAATTATTTTGCGACAAAGAAAAACTTGGTTGACTAGCTACCGAATTAGTTTCAACAGTGTGAACTAAAACCGAGTTCAACATAGGAGTTTTAACAATAGTATCGTTAGCCAAAGTAAACAAAGGATTAGATAAAATTCCAGCTAAAGACGTTGCTAAAACAGACAAAATCAACCCTACTTGTAAAGGACGCATACCCGAAATATCCCAACGAATAGGAGGATAATTTTTAATCACATCCGACATTTCTTGCGGTTCTTTTACCACCATCATTTTCACCACACGAATGTAGTAGTAAATAGAAGCAACACTGGTAATTAATCCTAACAAAACTAACCAATACAATCCAGCTTGCCAACCTGCCCAAAATAAATAAATCTTGCCAAAGAAACCCGCTAGTGGAGGAATACCACCTAAAGAAAGCAAACAAAGACTTAACCCTAAAGTTAATAACGGGTCTTTTTGATATAACCCTGCATATTCACTAATTTGGTCTGTACCTGTACGGAGAGAAAATAGAATCACACAGGTAAAACCACCCAAATTCATAAACAAGTAAATTAGCAGATAAAATATCATACTAGCGTAACCAGCTTCAGTATTCGCCAAAAGGCCAATCATAATAAAACCTGCTTGTCCAATAGATGAGTAAGCAAGTAGACGTTTCATACTGGTTTGGGCCAGAGCAACCACATTACCCAATACCATACTCAATACAGCAAGGGCAGTAAATACAAAATGCCACTGTTCCAAAACTAAAGGAAAAGCAGTCACCAAAAGACGAATAGCTAGAGCAAAACCAGCCGCTTTAGAACCCACTGAGAGAAAGGCCACAACTGGAGTAGGAGAACCTTCATATACGTCCGGAGTCCATTGATGAAAAGGGACAGCAGAAATTTTGAAAGAAATACCAGCGATCGCGAATACTAAGGCAATAACTAAAGCTAGTGAAACACCGCCACTCGATCCATCAGCAAGACTAGAGGCGATCGCTGTTAACCGAGTTTCTCCACCAGACAAACCATAGAGAAGGGAGATGCCATAGAGAAAAACGGCCGAACTTGCAGCGCCAATGAGTAAATATTTTAATGCTGCTTCATTGGAGCGAGGGTCACGTTTTGTATAACCAGTTAATAAATAAGAGGAGATACTCAGGGTTTCCAGAGAAACAAAAATCATCACCAACTCATCTGCTCCAGAAAGGAACATTGCCCCCAAAGTAGCAGTGAGCAGAATACAAATAAATTCTCCTAGTGGAGTCCCAGTTTGTTCTATGTATGCCACCGACATCAATATGGTGGTAATTGCACACAGAGCAATGATACCTCTAAATACTACACTGAGGGCATCAGCATTAAAGCCTCCCAAAAAACCGATGGTATTTGTACTGTCCCATTGAGTATATAAGGCCACAATAGCGATCAATAGACCTACTATGGCTGCGTAGGGAGTCCATTTAGCAGAAGTACGTCCTACTATGAGGTCTCCAACGAGAACTACAAGTAGGGTAATTATAACTATTGCTTCTGGAAGGATAGTGCCTGCGTTAAGTTGCGCCGCAATGTTAGAGAAATCTATCATGTTAGATAATTTGAAATTTTTTGTGTAAGTAACTAAGAATTTTGACTGATTAATAATCCTTTACAGTAGAGGATTGTAGCGTGTATCCAGAGATTTTTTGGTTTTTTATTAGGTGAGGAAGAAAAAACCAAATGTTTTCTAAATTATTGAAGAAGGAAGAAGCGGTGCGACCCCACGTCGGCGATAGACGCAAGGGAATGCGCACCAAGAGAGGAAGGAAGAAAAAACGGATGGGGACTCAAACCCCAACCAATTGTAAACAAGGTGTAGACGGCCAGAGCTAATTCTTTGTCGTCAGAGAATATTTACAACTCCAGGAATTACGCATTATCATGGTAAAAACACTATATATACCATAGTGCTATAGTTTTTATATACTATATGTAGTGTCTTTCCGTAAGTCCTTAACTCTATATTTTTGGTTAACTAATCCTAGCAAGATGTACGAAATTTCAAAGTATACAATTTTTCTCTAGTGACAATAAATTGACCCTAGGGGTTAGGGGTGGGTTCCCCACTCCCTTTTTCTCTAGTGCAGGATGGCGGAAATAACTGACCAGTTACAAAATCCGAAAACAATTACAAATCAAAAATGATTGACTTTTGACTTTTGATTTTTAACTTCCGCGTAGCGGCACTAGTGACAATAAATTGACCCTGGTGTAGACGGTATACCTTACCCATAAGTCTTGAAACCCTTGTGGGGAGCAGGGGAGCAGGGAGCAGGGGAGAAAGGAGAAAAAATCAATTTAGCTAAGTAAAACTACTGAAGTTGTCAAAAAAAAAGTTTTGACTTTTGATTTTTAACTTCCGCGTAGCGGCACTAGTGACAATAAATTGACCCTGGTGTAGACGGTATACCTTACCCATAAGTCTTGAAACCCTTGTGGGGAGCAGGGGAGCAGGGAGCAGGGGAGAAAGGAGAAAAAATCAATTTAGCTAAGTAAAACTACTGAAGTTGTCAAAAAAAAAGTATGGAAAAATACATTTTTTCTCCCGAAAAAGCCGAGCCAAGACTTACTCATAACTCGTCTTAACAGTCAAGCTTTATGTTAAGAAAGATGTGGGTAATGGATAGGTGTAGACGGCGGGGTATTAAACCCAAAATAAAAAGATAAAATTTAACTTCTAAGGCTTAACTAATATTTAGTATGAGACTGCAAAGTCTACTTAATAAAATTTAATGAACTAGGAGAAACTCTCATTAAGGGATAAAAAAAGATGATTTTCAAAGTCCTTAGTTAACTATATAATTTATTGCTGAATATTTATACATTCATTACTAATCAAGACTTTCAGGCATTTTATTAAAAAGATTTACTCAGAATATTTGTGAATGACTCTACAAGATATAGTTTACTAAAACAAACTTTGTTTTGTGTCTATAGCTAATAGTAACTGACTGTTTTCAGTAACCTGACTGGTTGATTTTTTCTAGCTGTGCTAAATTAAAAATGTAAATTATATAATAAAATTGGAAAAAAAATGTCCATGATGAACAAAAACTCACCAAAAAGTCTAGTTAAATTAAATGAGGTTCATAAAGTCAATATAGAAAAAAGATTAGCTCATCGCCTGGAAGCAGCAAGAGCTAAAGGAAATCAAGATTTAGTTAAAGCTCTGGAATCTGAAAGACAATTACTGGAGTGACTTACCTACACAGATGTATTAGCTTTCTGTGTATGCTTCTTATCTCTTTTAAAGACGGTCAGAACTTCCTTAGAAACAGAAGCGGTTTTAGATTTAGTGATAACCACTTTGTTTTTAGGGTGCTTTGAGGTTTATAGTCACCGAACAAGTCCATCCCGGCTCGTTTCAAATTGATTGCTGCGTTTATATCTCGATCAATTTTCCACTGTAGTTCCCGATCAAAATATTCTCTGATACTGCAATCTGTAAACACAATTTCATCTCTATCATAAAGTCATTGAGATGTATAGTTTGGTTTCCATTCTATCACTCTAGAGTTTCACTTGCCAACATCAAAAGCTTTTGCGACTACCTGAGCTAGGGCGTGTCATCAATAAAAATTTGACATTGAGAGTATAGTATGCTTATGGTTAAGCGTCCAGAATCAAAAAAAATCAGAGCTTCTCTAACATGACTAAACGCTATGGTTTACGAGATTATCAATGGGAAAGAATCAAAAACCTACTACCAGGACGTGAAGGAACTGTAGGAAGGACAGCAAGAGACAATCGCCTATTTGTGGAAGCAGTTTTATATCGCTCTTGAGCTGGAATTCCCTGGAGAGACTTACCAGAACGATTTGGAGATTTTCGTGTTGTCCATACTCGTTTTAGTCGTTGGTCCATTTCAGGGATATGGGTGCATAGTATTTCAAACTTTAGCTGAGGATGCAGATAATGAATATGCCATGATCGACGCAACTATTATTCGTGCTCATACTCGTAGTGCAGGAGCGAAAAATAGCAGCCCTGAACAGGAAGATATTGGCCGTAGTAAGGGAGGATTAACCACCAAAATACATGGAGTAGTAGATGCCCTGGGTAATCCCACCCATTTTTTTTAACTCCAGGTCAAGCATCTGACTTGGACGGAGCAGATGTTTGATTACCGATGGTAGAAGCACAAGCAGTATTAGGGGATAAAGCTTACGATGCTCAGGAGCGGGTGATTATGCCTTTAACCAATAGAGGAATAGAGGTAGTTATTCCCCCGAAAAAAAACAGAAAAGAACTCCGTAACTACGATGAGATATTGTACAAAGCACGTCTATGAATCGAAAATTTCTTTGCCAAACTCAAACAGTATCGAGCGTTGGCGGAGCCTAGCGGCAGCTATATCGCCACAAGGTATGACAAGGGTTCCGTAAACTTTCTGGGAGGAATTCCTACAGGTAGCCTCAGTCATTTTATTGGCATAGCGATCGCCATCTACCTGGAACATACAATACCCATTTTGTCAACCTCCTTAATTGATGACACGCCCTAGTATGTTAAAAATTTGATTAAATGCAGCATCAGCGCCAAGACTTATTTAACCCAGACTTTGAGGATTGACCATTAGGTAAATACTTTCCATCTTCATTTTGTTTGCCTTGATTTGTGCAAGTTAATCCTGCTAAATTTCACAATTCATCAAAAAATACTTTTTTACCTGTCCGACTTAATTTGTCAGCTGTTTTATACTGAAAATATTTACGACTTCTAGCTATTTTTTGATCATTTTACTTTCGCGTTTTGCTAGCTTTCCTCTGGCTTTACTGCCATGTTTACCTTTGTTATGTTATTACCTTGGGATACTTTGGTCAGTTGATCTTGATTTTTTCTTAACGGTTTCAAAGAAGATAATTTATTTCCTGGTGATCTGGCTCAATAACTATTTTTGTCTAGAAAAGCATCTCAATCTATGGGTTTTTCCCAAGATTGACTGATATTCTCAACTTAAATTTATCCACCAACTATCAGTTTTTTTGTTAGTGAAACTTGTTTGATTTGAGTTCGAGCAGGTATTGTTCTAAGGGTTATAGCCTTAATTAAACCTATTTTAGGAATTAAAATATATCACCATTTACCATTAATTTATCAAAACTTTAACCAAGAATCATTACCATGAGGAAAGTTCAATTAACGAGGTCTAGATTGACTTTTCAACCTAGGCTTACCCCTTCGTTTCCTATTACTATCACCTCCTGCTAAAAATCTAGAAAATGTTGTTTCTACTCTTTGACAGATCTATGGCAAAACTGTTGAATAAATTTGGGAAAAATCAAGATATTCAACTTTGGTAATTGCTTCTTCTGGTTGTAGTAATTTGGTTGATCTTTTAACTTTAGTAAATTACAAATTAGAGGGCAGACATTGACTGGACATCTGTTTTGCTCCGATCATTCAAAGCCTTCTCCTAGGATTCTGTTGTACCAATATAGACAAATCCTGAGCCAGTTGTTTAGTATTAACTTCTGGCACGTTTGCTGGATATATAAGATATTGGTAAGTATATTTCATTGGCGATCTTCTTCAAGAAATTTCTCGAACTATTGGTTGCCCATTCTGAATTTCTCCTACTAAAATTACATCAGCAACCCCTACAAATAAACCATTTTCCAAAACACCAGGAATATTATTTAAACTCTTTTCTAATTCAGCAGGGTTATCAATAGAATTAAACTTAACATCAATAACCAGATTACCCTCATCCGTAACTACAGGTCCAGCTTTCTTAACACCCATCCGAACTTCTGGTTGACCACCAAGTTTTTCAATCCCCCGAATTACAGGAGTCATTGCCATCGGTATAACTTCTACCGGGAGCAAAAAAGTAGAACCCAACCTATCTACTAATTTAGAACTATCTACCACTACAATAAACTGTTCTGCCAGACAGTCCACAATTTTTTCACGGGTATGAGCTGCTCCACCACCCTTGATGAGATTTTTCTGTGGGTCAACTTCATCAGCACCATCAATTGCAATATCCATGTGGTCAACTTCATCAAGGGTGGTTAATGGTACACCATACTTTTTAGCCAATACATTTGACTGAAAGGAGGTAGGGATACCTTTAATATCCTTTAGTTGGCCACTTTGTAGGCGTTCCCCCAAAAACTGGATCATATAGGCAGCGGTCGATCCTGTGCCTAACCCCACTATCATTCCAGATTTAATGCGGTCAGCAGCAGCTTTACCGACTTGCTGTTTCATTAATTTTGTGGGGTCTTGTTCTGTTATCATACCTTAATACTCCAGATCAAATTATCAGCACTGTCTAACTTACCTAAACTAATTGGCAGGTTAAAGTCAAGTATGCTTTTTTCTCTATTGCTATAAATACCATGATAATTGAATGGCTACAATTCAAGATCGAAGATAGTTTAAAAGAAGAATTTCTCCAAAAGGATCGAGAAATTTGGACATCTTTCCTAGCTTTACAAATGGGTTTTTTAAAAAAAGAAGTCTGGCTTGATAGCTACAGAGGAAATGAAGTTATTATCGTAGTTTACTGGGAGAGTCGAGAGCAATGGAAGTCTATTTCACAAGTTTTATTAGAGGAAACTGAATCTAAGTTTAGGGAAGGACTTGGGATGGAGAATTACTCCTTGTTAGACTGTAGAGAATATGAAGTTGACGCAACTTACCCACAAGGCCCACATTCGTTTTCAGTGTAGAGTTTTAATATTTGTAGAATTACAAAACTTAGGCAAAAACATCCTAAAAAAGCACTAATTACAGTAGGGAATGCCTAGTGTCGCTATGGGGAGGTTAAAAGTCATGCATTTGAAAGCGAGTGCTAATTGGCGAGGTTTCCTATGGCGCTTTTAAAGTGCGGAAATGGTTCCGCACACATCGCCTCAAGAATTTAAGACGCACATCTGACAGTCAATCATTTTTGATTTGTATTGTTTTAGGATTTTGTAACTGGTCAGTTATTTCCGCCATCCTGCACTAGATGAACTTATTCTAGTTATTGCCAAGAATTAACAAAAAATTAAGTGCAGTCTCAAGTATTACCCCTGTAAGGGTTTACCATGAAAATGTTACCTGAAAATTATTTCAAGACAGCCAATAAACTTAAAGATTCTGGACAACTTTATACAGCAATGGTTGCTTATCAAAAAGTTTTAACTATTAAACCAGACTATGTTGAAGCTTACAAGAAGTTAGCTGAGGTATATTTGCTACAAGGTAATTTTGATGCAGCGATCGCTTGTTGCAAAGAAGTACTTAAAGTTCAACCTCAGTTGACTTCTGTGTATTTAATTTTGGGAAATATTTTTCAAGAGAAAAATCAATTTGAACAGGCAATTAATGCTTATTTTCAGGCGTTAAAGTTACAACCTAATTTGGCAGAAGTTTATGTTTATCTTGGCAGTATTTATAATCGACGGGGACAGTTGGATTTAGCAATTTTTAATTATGAAAGGGCGCTGGAGATTAATCCAAATATTCCATCTGTTCGATTGATATTGGGAAATATATTTATTGAAAGAAGGGAATTTGAGCGGGCGATTTTTTGTTATCAAATTTTTCAGCAACTAGAACCGGAAAACCCTCAAGTTTATTTTAAATTGGGTGGTGTTTTTACTCTCCAGAATGATTTTGAAGCTGCTCTTGATTATTATCAAAAATCTTTATCTATTAAACCAAATTATCAAGAGGCTTTTGCTGAATTATATAGATTGCTAAAGCCTGAGATTACTGAGCAAGAATTGGGTATTTTATTCACAGAATGGCAAGATTTTGCATTGGCAAATAATCATAATATAGAGAGATATATTGATTCAGTAATTGAGGTTGAAGAAGGAAGAAGCGGTGCGACCCCGCATCGGCGACAGATGCAAGGGGTCATATCCGGCGACGACAACAGTCGTAAGGGAATGCTGACCAAGGGAGGGAATGGGCACCAAGAGAGGAAGAAGGAAAAAGGAAGAAGGAAAAAGTGGATGGGGACTCAAACCTCAACCAATTGTAAATACCCTGTAGACGGTGGGGTATTAAACCCAAAAGAAAAAGATAAATCAATAGAGCAAAAATTTGAAGCTTTTGAGAATAATACCGATAATTTCCCCGGTTTAAACCAAGTCAAGAAAAATCAGGATAAATTCATTCAAGGTAAAACCTTTAAACACCAAGAATTAGAAACAGAAAAATATCTTGATTCAGTAATTCAGCATCAATCAAGTCAATATCTAGAACAGGAAAAATTCACAGTATATCCAAATCGAGAAATTATTGAATCTGATGAAGACCATGAAATTCAAGCTACTACTTTAAATCTAATTCCAGAGCAAAAATTTGAAGCTTTTGAGAATAATAACGATAATTTGCCCGGTTTAAACCAAGTCAAAAAAAATCAGGAAAAACTCAGTCAAAGTCAAACCTTTAAAGACCAAGAATCAGAAACAGAATTTGTCAAAAAACTCTTAAAATATCCCGCAGCAGAAACTTATAGAAATCAAGCCGATATTGCTCTCGGACAAGGAGATTTAACAGTAGCAATCGCTCACTGTAAAGAAGCTTTAAAAATTCAACCAGATTATGCTCCATGTTATGTAACTTTAGGAAATGCTTTTTACAGACAAAATAATTTAGCAGCAGCTTTGTCTGCTTATAATCTGGCATTAGAAATTGAACCGGAAGTTGCAGAAGTTTATGGAAATTTGGGTAGTGTCTATTTGCAGTTAGGTCAACATAAACAAGCACTGTTTTATTATCAAAAGGCTGTTTATTTAAAACCAGATTTGCCTGGTATTTATTGGAATATTGGTAAACTATTTCAATATTTAGGAAAAGTTGATGAAGCTCTGGAATCTTGGGAAAAAGCATTAGAAATTCAACCAGATATAGTAGAGGCAGATTTTCACTTTAAATTAGGCAATACCCTAGTTAAACTGAGTAGAATTAACGACGCAGTTAGAAGTTATCAAAGAGCTATTAATCTCAAACCAGATTATACCGAAGCTTATAGTAATCTAGCTAATATTTTAGGTAAACAAGGAGATAGAGAAGCAGCAGCAAAATATTATCAGAAAGCATTAAATATTAATCCAGAACTCAAACACTTACATGAAAAACTAGCTAATAATTTCTTGTTAAAAGGAGACTACGATCGGGCAATTTATCATTATCAAATAGCCATTAAATATAATCCTAATTCCTATGATGCTTATGCCAACTTAGGAACAGCACTTTCCAATAAAGGATTATTAAAATCAGCACTAGAAAAATATCATCAAGCATTAGAACTTAAACCAAACTGGGCAGAAGTATATTCTCGCATCGGACATATTATTAAACAAGAAAAAATGGAAGAAGCGATCGCTTTGTTTGAAAAAGCTATCGAACTTAAACCACAATTTGTTGAAGCACATCAACAATTATGCGATTTACTCAGCCATACAACTAAACTTGCCCAAGCTAGAAAAGCAGCCGATAATTTTTGTAATTCTTGTGGAGAAATAGCTCCTATTCTTTCAGGTACTGCCTTTTTATTCGCCTATTTTCAATCTGGAGTAAGTGACATGGCAAACTCCAAACTTTCACAAGTAGAAAAATTTTCTTATCAAAACTGTGAAACCTTCAGCGAAGTAGAAATAAAACTACTCTATGAAATTTTCTTATTTGCCGTACCTCACCTCCGGGATAACTTAGAAGGAAACGCTAAATTTTACAAATTAATAGCCAAACAATATTATCAAAATATAATCAAAAACTATCCAACTCCAAAAACTCATATTTCTAATTCCCAACCCCTGAAAATAGGATTCCTTTCCAAACATTTTCGTCGTCATTCTGTAGGTTGGTGTAGCGAAGCCTTAATTCGAGAACTATCTCAAATTACACCTCACGTTCATCTATATATTACAGGTTCGTTGAAGCGAGATGATATTACTCAAAAATTTGAACAAATGTCTGTCAAAACCTATTGGCCGAAAAAGTATCCTAATGGGTTCCCATCCTATGAAGAAATTGTCGAACAAACATTAGAAGACAAGTTAGATGTAATAGTAGATTTAGATTCAATGACATTGCCAGTAAATGTACATATTATTCATGAACAACCAGCACAAGTTTGTGTTTCCTGGTTAGGTTTTGATGCGCCCTATATTTCTGAAAGTAATTACTTTTTATGTGACTGGTATACCCATCCTCAAGGAAGAGAAAAACATTATCTAGAAAAATTAGTTAGATTGCCAGAAACATCTGTAGCTGTGGATGGGTTTGATAGTCGTTCGGTTGATAGAAATGCGACTAGAAATACTCTCGGAATTGATTCAGATAAAATGGTTTATTTGTGTATAGCTCCGGGGCGAAAAACTAATCCAGAAATGGTACGCGCTCAATTAAAAATTTTGCAACATACACCAGAAAGTATATTAATTCGTAAAGGTCAAGGAGATGTAGATGTAATTTATCAAACCTATCTTCAAGAATCTGAAAATTTAGGGGTAGACTTTAATCGAATTATCTTTTTAGGTCAAACTCAAACAGAAGAAGAACATCGAGCAATTTATCAGATAGCAGATGTTTTATTAGATTCTTATCCCTACAATGGAGGTACTCATAATTTGGAAGCTTTATGGGCAAATTTACCAATAATAACTAGAGCTGGAGAACAATATTTGTCTAGAATGGGTTACTCATTTTTGCAAAATGTAAATTTGGATATAGGAGTAGCTTGCAGTTGGGAAGAATATACAGAATGGGGAATTAAATTAGGTAAAGATTTAGGTTTAAGAAATTCAGTGCGGGAGCATTTGCAGAGGTCAAAAAATCCAGATAATTTAGCGCCTTTGTGGAATCCTAAAAAATTGGCAAAACAGATGTATCAGATATTTGTTGAACTCAGAAATAAGTAACAAGGAAGATGGAAAAGGTAGATGAGGCATTGGCTGAACTTTAAGAAAATTAATCACAGGAATTGATTTAAGTAGTGGTTAAACTATTTCCCATTGAAACGATTTACCCCTAATTCTGGGAAAGCTGACAGAAAAAAGATAATAGGGAACATAAAAATTAAATGCCTTTTAGCTTATCCTGTGTATTCTGGTAGAGAAGCAAACCTGAAAATAGTTTTCACGATTGAGTTATCAGATTTTAGATCGAGCTTTAGGTATTGCCTCCTAAATTGACTATTCATTCAACTCAAACGTCTCAGTTATTGAATATATATTTTGATTTAACTCCAACGTCTTAGTTATGAGATTTTAGATAAAACTCTGAGCGTAGGCCTCTATCACTAACTATATATTTGGACTTAACTATAACGTCTTAGTTATGAGATTTTAGATATAGGTCTGGATAGAACTTCCTTTGACTAATGATTTACTTTGACTTAACTGCAACGTCTTAGTTATGAGATTTTAGATATAGGTCTGGATAGAACTTCCTTTGACTGATGATTTACTTTGACTTAACTGCAACGTCTTAGTTATCAGATTTTAGATAAAACTCTGAGCGTAGGCCTCTATCACTAACTATATATTTGGACTTAACTATAACGTCTTAGTTATGAGATTTTAGATACAGGTCTGGATAGAACATCCTTTGACTGATGATTTACTTTGACTTAACTGCAACGTCTTAGTTATCAGATTTTAGATACAGGTCTGGATAGAACATCCTTTGACTGATGATTTACTTTGACTTAACTGCAACGTCTTAGTTATCAGATTTTAGATAAAACTCTGAGCGATCGCCTCCTGAGCAGACTATATATTTAGACTTAACTATAACGTCTTAGTTATCAGATTTTAGATAAAACTCTGAGCGATCGCCTCCTGAGCAGACTATTGCTTCAACCCAAAGAACCTATCCCACTATTTTTAACAAACTTATTTCTTTAAGTAAAATGTGTTTAAAAAACTGAATTTTTGGTTTTTAACTCTCAAAACATTTAGGGTTTTTAGCAAAAATCTTATTAGTGGGATAGGTTGAACCCAAACGTCTGAGTTAAATTTTGACTAGAACTTCTGACTCAGGTGGTCAAATACCACTGAAATTTATAGTTGAGATTCATCACTCAACCTTGTTGCTGTTTAAAATTCAACTTACTGCCAACTTTTCACAAATTTTCTAATAGACGAACATACTCTTTAGCAGTCTCTCTCCAAGTCCAATGAGAAAAACGTTTATCTACTTCTTCAGCAGACAACTTACTCTTAGGATGTAGAATAAATTTCTCCATACAATCTGCTAAAGCATCCACATCACCCACAGAGAAAAAATCTACCATATCCTCACATTTATAAAGTTCTACTTGCTCCTGAAAAACTTCTAAATCTGACACAATAGCAGGCAAACCTCGAACAACTGCCTCAGATAAAGCCAAACCAAAACCTTCATATTTAGAAGGAAAAACTACACAGGAAGATTTCCGATACCATTTTTCTACCTCTTCATCGGAACAATATCCTAACCCCTCAAAATATTCCTGCATTATATTCTGATTATTCAGAGATATTTCCTGACATTGATTCAAATAATCAATATACTCTTGACTATTAGCTTGCTGAGATAAACTAATATTTCCAGAAATCAAGTTATCAGTTTCTTTACCAATCAAAACTATTTTAAACTTCAGATTTTTTTGAGCAAGCTTAATACCTGCTTTTAACAGAGTTAAGTGGTCTTTGTAAATACCAAAAGAAGAAGGCAAATAAAATATTGGTAATCCTTCATTAGATTCATGGGAATTTTCTGCTATGGTCAACAACTTCTGTGAAGTATTTGACTTAGTAGGAAAACCAGAGTTAGGTATAGGTGTAATCTTGCTAGTAAACTCCGGAAAAACCGAGATAATATCTTTGCGAGTTTTTTCAGAAACAGTAAAAACAATATCAACCTTCCTCAGCCATTCCAATAAACTTAAATCGTATTTTCTAACATAAGATTCTGGATAACTTAGAGGTGCAAATCTCCAGAATACATCATGGCTTACCATTGCTAAAGGAATATCAAGACCGGGTGGAGTTAATTGATTAGTTAAAAAGTACAAACAATGAGTAGCTTGATAACGATTAGCTAAATATCTAATACTCAACTTCTTCTTATATTTACGGCGGATACTCTTAAAAAATCTTTGGATTTTTTTTGCTTTAACATTACCTGATAAAGACGAAAACTTATTAATTACAGAAAGTATTCGAGACTGTAAAGATTTAGGAGGTAATGTAAATGATTCATATTTGATTATTGGAGACTTCGGTAACTTTTCTTGAAAATAAGCAATCTCCTTTTTTGGCAAAATTAATATTATTTCTTCTACTTGTTCAATTAGCTCTTCAATGGTTCCACAAATTACTCTTTCAACTCCACCTTTACGATAAAACTCGATAGGAATTATCAATTTCATGGTTGCTCCAACATTTAATATTTGTTTTACCCCAAATTGATTACCAACTCAACTAATTATTATGAAGTTTTGCCAAAATATCTTTAAAATAGCAAATTTTTGACTATAGAGTTTGAAGGGGAGCTAAATTTCTATGATGGTTTAAGTTACATAACATAAAGCTCCCTGAGAAAGATAGGACAAAAACTCAATTTTTCCGTTAACTTTGTTCGCTCAAAGCCAATATTTTGAAATAAAATCATAGTGTCCAGCTTGCTCAGGTGGATACCATCCTTGCTCTATTTTTTCGATAATATTTGGCAAAGCTCCGATAAATTCTGGACTTCGATCTTTAGGATGAATTGTCCACGCCTTGGGGGAACTCATAGTTGCTCGTACATAGTCAGTTTTCTCTAACTGCATAGATACCATAACCTCCCAAGAATCCAGCTTGCCTTTGCCAGTATAGTAGTTTAAGAGGGTTTTTAGACTTAGTGGCATTTGATTAAGAAACTTGTTTTTGTAAGAACGCCACAAAATGGGCAATGGCAGTAACTTGTCAAAGCGTTTATGGTTAATCAGATATACCCTACTGCTGAAAAATTGAAATTTATAGAACCCCCCTGCTTCTGGTTTTAGGGACTGATTTTTTTGGTACATAATACCATCCTCAGTTGGTGGCCCTGTCAATGGTCTAATTGCCATTATCTCCGGATGTTGCTCCATTAACTTGATACCTTCATCTATCCAACTATAATCTGGTTCTTGATGTAGAAGCATATCACTGTCATAATGCAACATATAATCTCCTGGTACAGATTCTATGTGAAAAATTGACCCTAAGATCGGATAACCTCTATAGTTATGGGTGGGTTTAATCGGACTACCAAAATGTTTTTGGTACATTTGTTGTTGATAAGTTTTGTCATAGTTAATATCCACAACTTTATCTACAATACCTTCACTTATCAGTTTGTTACAGCAATCTCTGAGTTCACTTAGAGTACCAACACCAGGACGCATAACTTTATCTCCAGATAGAGGTGCTGTATCCATACACAACACTTTTTGAATAAAATTAAAATTACTCATTCTAACTAGATGAGGAATCGTATGCATCATAAAAGGTATGTCTGTTCTTGCTACTAGAATTGAGAGTGAACAGGTGTTAGATAACATTAATTATACCTCCTTATTAAAACTGCCAGACAGAATAATTATCTCACATTTCATTTCATTATATAATCTGATTTTATTTCAATAAATATCTCCGAAAAAGGATAAAATTTATTACAGAACCAGGCAAAAGACAAGAGGCAAAAAAGAAGAGATTTTCAACAGATTTAGGATTAAAAATATTGTCATAGTTACTTTAATAACCATAGCTAATCCCAGCATATTGCATATAAGGTTTCACAGAATGGTTAGACAAAAGCATTATATAATTTATGGAGATATCTAATCATACTGAATCAATGTTTTTTAACCATAATGGTGCTACCTGTTCCCAAGTTTCATTTTTGACTTTTTCTTGAATTTCTTCCCTGATAGTTTCTAACTCTTGAGGATTGTTTAAAAGCTCTACAATTCTATAAGCTAAAGCCTCTTGAGTTTCTTTTGTCTCGGGATCACCATCTACTTTTATACAATAATCTTTTTCCTTAATCGCGGCATAATTAGTAGTCACAGGAACGCACCCTACCATTGCTGACTCTCGCAATGAAATACAATCTATTTCTCCATAGGAACACCCATAATAATGAATCACTGAAGTAGACTTTTCATACATTAATTGGTTGTGTCCGATACTGCCATGTTCTATTACTCCTTGCTGTTGCATTAATTCCGTCATTTTCTGCTTCCAAGGAATTAATTTTTCACTATTATCACGCTTAGTCCATCCATAGTAAATATTAAGTTCCGCCTCTGGAATTTCTCTTTTAATAATATGCCACCCCCAGGTCAGCATAAATTCTAAACCTCGATAGTACCTGGAAGCGTATACTAATTTATAGGGTTGTTTTTGGTTCTTAGTAAGCTCTAAAACAGCAGAATCTGCACCGTTATTAATTATTGCAAACTTATTATCGGGTAGTTCTGGTAATAGGTTACGCTGATAATAACTTTTGACAAAAATTTTATTATACGGAGCTAAATATACAAGATCAAATGTAATTACATCGTGCCAATCAAACCAGATTCTTTTGGCTTTAACATAGGAAGGTAACATTTTAGGATGTCGCCACATAATGAAAGTATCAAAAGTATCGTACCAGTTAATTTTTTCATGGTTAACATACTTAACTCCTCCATAAACACCCTCTTGACCTCCACAATTAGTGAAAACAGTAACATCATAGCCTTGCTTTACCCATTCTCTAGTCAAAAAGAATACTGCACTATCTGAACCACTAGCACCCTTAGTTTTAATATCTGATTCTAGTACCAAAAAACGCTTTTCTAGATAATATACAATTGACTTTTTTGGCCATTTTTTAGCAGTTAGTTTTTTAGTTAAATCCTTGGTGAAGGGGATTTTAGATTTGAGCCACTTTTTGACATTTCTAATCATCATAATGTATTGTTGCTTCTTGCAGAAGTTATGTTAAACTATTAAATATTATCAACTTATAGCTGTTTCTGAAATCTGTGCAGGAAAGTGGGTTTGAGTTTGATTTGTATCACCGTAACTTACTAACTCGGCATAAAACTTTATGATAAGTTCAAAATAAGTGACGCATATAAGACCTTATTATTACAACCTTTCAATAGAAAGTTATGGTGATAATAATCTGCATATCAGTAATAAATTATAGGATACTCTACTATGTTAGTATTTGCCAATTTATTATGATAGTCCAGCAACAGATAATATTGCCCCCTGCTAGTTTTTTGAGCCTACCAACTATGGATGAAAAAGGAATGTCATACATAAAAGTTACTTCTACTCCTGATGGTTGGCATGAGGCTAAAAATGCAATTTCTGGGACTAGATATATCTTTGACCTTTGCAAACTTAATCTACTCAATTGGTTATCTGAAATTTGTCACGAAATTTTCCTAACTAGAAATTTAAGATTTATTTATGGATGGAATATGCACCCTTGCCAATGATAATGTCTTTGATCAACTTGTAGCTCTACTAAATAGTATAGAAGTTAATCACAGCAATGAAATACCAGTTTGTATTTATCCTTATAACAACAACATAGAAAGAATTACTGCTGAGATTTCTACACGACCTAACGTCCAAATCTACAACGATTTGCAATCAATAGAGAAGTGGGATAAATTTTTTCGTGATGTCTGGGATGCTCACCCCAACGCTCACCAACGGAGGTTAGAGAAGGGATTTACTCCCTACTATAGATTTGGGCATCATCGTCCGTTCTGTGCTTTTGATGGTCCTTTTGATCGCTTTCTATATATAGATGCAGATGCTTTACTCATGGGACCTGTAGATGGGGTTTTTGATCGACTTAATCAAAGTGACTGGGTAGTGTATGATTTTCAGTATAAAGACCCTGGTCATGTATATGATATTTCATCTCCTAGGTTAGAAGAATTGTTTCCTCAAGAATATCTCAAGTCTAGGATTTTTTGTTCTGGTTTCTATGCTTCTAAAAAAGGTATATTTAAGCAGGAAAATATAGATTGGTTTTTGGGGAAGTTACGAGAAGGAGAATCAGAAATACTTTATATATGGGCAGCAGATCAACCAATCCTCAACTACATGGTAATGCGGTTAAATTTGAAAGTAGATAATTTGGCTATTAGTCTGTCTCCTAATGAAAAAACAGGTAACAGTGTTACCTCGAAACATTTTGAAGAGCAAGACCATATTGTTTACGATCGTGGTAAGCGGTTAACATATCTTCACTACATTGGAGTTTCATCTAAAGCATTTACTAGAGTTTGTGAAGGAGAAAATTTAGATTTTCCCTATAGAGAGATATTTTTACACTATCGCTATCTACATGAACCGGAGAAAAAACCTAAGTTTATAGGGAAACCAAAACCTTATAATCCTCCACCAAGTTTAATCGATAAAATATTCAAGAAAATAGGATTATCAAGTTGAGGATAAATTACAATGAAAGGAATTTATATTGTTGCTAATGATAAGGTACTTGATAACACAATTGCTCTGCTGAAAAGTATCAGATTATATGATTATGATACTCCAATTATGATGATTCCTTTTGATGAAAATTATCAGCAGGTAGCAGAAATAGTCACAAGTAAATATGGAGTAGAAATTTATCCAGATTTAGAATTTGTAAATAATCTTTGCAACAATTTGTATAACATTTTTGGTCAAGGCTTTTTTAATACTCCTAACAAACAAAAAAAACAAGCTTGTTGGTTTGGACCATTCGATGAATTTCTCTATATTGATGTTGATATTGTTGTATTTGAAAAAATAGCCGATAATCTCAAATATTTAGAAGATTATGACTTTTTGTGTTGCGACTATCAATATTTAAGTGGAATAAAAAACGTCTTCACATCCAAAGTTATAGAAAAAAAAATCTTTACTGAAGAACAACTTAAAAATGTGTTTAATAGTGGGTGGTGGGCATCAAAGAAAAACCTGTTTACAGAAAATGAATTATATGAAACCTTTGCCGAATGTGCTGCCCATACCGAATATTTTGACTTTTCTGAAAAAACCACAGACCAGCCTATTTTTAACTATATAGTATTAAAACATATTTCTCGGCGATTAAATCTAGTCCGCCGACCCGAAGGCAAAGGTCCAGGAAGTTGGGCAGGTAGTCCCCATTTTCAACGAGAAGGCGATCGCTTGATTGACCCTAAAGTAGGTAAACCTGTACAATATTTACATTGGGCAGGTTTTCGGATTGAACCAGGATGCCCTTATTGGGATATTTGGGAGCATTATCGATATTTGGGGGAAGCTAAACCTACTTACTATCCTCAGAAAATTGAGACTAAAAAAAGTTTAGGGCAAAGATTTATTGATAAAGTTAAAAATATAGCTCGGCAAATCAAGAAAAGTTAAAGTTATTAATTCAGGAGTCAGGAGTCGTAGGGGCGAATGGCCATTCCACCGTACAGGAGTTAAATTTTTGCTGTGACTATAATTTGAGAAGAGCGAAAATGTCTGCATAAGTGGTGGCGACTACTATAATTTTGTACCTTACTTCTGATCATAATTGGTATATATAACCTTTCTCATCTCAAGTTACTACAGTACAGTTTTTTTTCTTCTTTTCTACTGCCCTACTCCCTACTCCCTAATCTTATTTGAAAATTTCTAGGTAAAAATATGACTCAGGAACCAAAAAAATTTTGTTTTTGTACTTTAGCACTAGGACAAAGGTACCGCGATATAACAAAGGAGTTAGTTAAAGATTTAGAAACAAATGCTCCAGGAATTTCTCTGGTAATTTATACAGAGAAACCTGATGATTTTAGTAGCTATAAAAATGTTATGGCTTTTGAACATCATCAACAAGGTATTCTACATTGTTATAATGATAAAATTTTTGTTTTTCAGAAAGCAATATCATTATTCCCTGCAGCTATATTCATAGATGCCGATACTAAGATTTTAGAATCACTACCAGAAGATATTGAATTGAAACCAGGAATTACTGGACGGCATGAAAATTTAGTAGAACACGTTTCAAAATATCGTCCTTTTAGTTTACCAATATTGAAAAAGTTGGCAGATAAGCTAAATATTTCTGATGATTCATTTAATAATTCTAGTTGGATAGGGGAATCTTTATTTATGATAGTTAGAGATAATGGTAAAGAAATAGAATTTTTGGAAGCTTGGGAAAAGATTTCTAAGTATGCAGAATTAAGAGGAATGTACGCTGGGGTAGGTAATTTAATGGGGTTAGCAGCAGCAAAAGTGGGGTGGGTTATTAATAGTGAAGCGTGGCTAAAAATTAGTAAAGTGACTCAGCACTGGGATGCTTCTCATAGTAGACCAAAAGCAACTTATTGGGATAATTTACAGAAGAGAGTGGGTTATCATTATCGTTTAAATAAAACTAGGATAATGGCTTTAAGAGATTTTGAATTTTATTATCGATAATCAGTATAAAATTGGGTTGCTATAGAGATCGAGGATAATATCAAATCATTGAATAGTTATTATATGGCAATACGGTTCAGTTAAGACGAAAAATTCTATGATATGGAACCATTATATAGGCTTTTCAGACGACAAAACTGTCAAAAAAATCCTTAACTGAACCGTATTGTATTATATGGTGGTTGTGCGAAATGGTAGGATTGAATTATGAAAAATTTTAGTCAAAAAAAATACAGATGTACTTAACAAATTACCAGTGTGGAAGGGACAGTTAGGTTTATAGTATTGATGACATATTTAGAACGATATTCTGGCAAAACAATGAGATAGTTAATCACAAAGAAATTAGATTAGAGTTGTTGGCTTGAGACGTACAGGTAATCATGCTATTATTAATTGGATCAGAAAACAGCATCATGAAGAAGTATAGGATCTTAATAAAGTTCCGGTTAAAATAAACCCTTACCGTTTTTTATACCAACATTATCCTCAGGAAAAATTCAGAAGAGAAGCTAATGGTGATTTTCTTAAAAAAGATTGTTTGATTTATAGTTACGAGGATTTTGAACTTGAACAAATAGCTTCTCAAATTTTTGAGAATAAACATAATATTTATCTAGGAAAAAGTGCAGTCAGGTATCATGTATTAATCCTCAGAGAGCCTTATAATTTGATTGCAAGTAGGCTCAAGAAAGACTATATGACAGTCAGGAATAAAAATAAAACTGTTGTTGATTTATGGATTTCTTATGCTCAAGAATACTTGGGTGAAACACAGTATTTGAAGAACAATAAAGTTGTAATTGATTACAATAAGTGGTTTGCAGATGTAAATTATCGTCAGCAACTATCTTCACAGTTGAATTTCGAGTTTTCTGATGCAGGTATTAATGAAGTAAAAGGGTATGGTGGTGGAAGATCTTTTGATAAGCTTAGTTTTCAAGGTAAAGGTTCTGAAATGAATGTTTTAGGGAGGTGGCAAATTTGTTAACGACCCATTATATTGCAGTTTGTTGAACAATCAAGAATTAATAGACTATTCAGAGAAGATATTTGGTTATATTCCTGGTACAGAAAGTTTACTAATTGGAAAATCCTATATATAGTTTAAGCCAAGCATTAGGAGAATTGTTAATTATTAAGTTCACTTTGGTTTGAATATAATTATAATTGTCCTCAGCATTGAATAAATTTTTTCTATGATTGTAATTTCGCTTAAAATTTATATTTTCCTCAAAAAGAAACTTTTTTTTTGAGGAACAAAACTATATGCTTAAATTAGTTGAATCAAAGTATACGGAAAAAAAATCAATTAATTAATTAATTAGTAATATTATGTGGAGTATTGAAAATGCCTAAACCTAGTTTTTTTATTGTAGGTGCTCCTAAATGTGGAACCACAGCAATGTGCAAATATCTTAATAGACATCCAGAGATATATATTCCTCCCATTAAGGAAATTAAGTATTTTGACACTGACTTCAAATGGAAAATTAAGGCAAAAAATTTGGAAGAATATCTAGCTTTCTTTGATGATGGGTTGGGAAAAATTTGTGGAGAAGGAAGTCCTAGTTATTTTTATTCAAAGCAAGCAGCAACAGAAATTTATAATTTCAACCCAGATGCTAAAATTATTATCATGTTAAGGGAACCAGTTTCTTTATTATATTCTTATCATAGTCAAAAATTATTTAATGGTTCTAGTGAAGATATTCAAGATTTCAGAGAAGCTTTAGAAGCTGAGCCAGAGCGTAGGTTAGGAAAAAGAATACCTAAAAAGTGTAAATCTGCCAACCAACTTTTTTATACTGATGTAGTCAAGTTTACAGAAAATATTCAAAGATATTTTGACAAATTTGGTAGGGAAAGGGTTCATATAATTATATATGATGATTTTATAGCTGATTTACCTAAAGTTTACGAAAAAACTCTGAAATTTCTTGAAGTTGATTCCACATTTCAGACTGAGTTTAATCGTATCAATTCTAATAAAAAAGTCCGGAATGTTGCCTTACAACAACTTCTGAAATATCCTCCAGCTAAAATACTAGAATTTGGCAAGTTCTTATTGCCTCTTCCCCGTTCAATGAGACAAAGTATATTAGAAAGGGTAAAGAGTAGTCTGAAGAGTTTTAACACTCAAAAAGTTAAGCGTCCTCCATTAGATCCAGAGTACAGGCGAAGTCTCCAAAAAAAGTTCGCTCCAGAAATAGAAAAATTGAGTATTTTACTGGAACGTGACTTAACTCACTGGAGTCAAAGCTCAGATAATTTATATTAATAATTTCTGCTAATACAACCCGACTACCTCATTTGGGGGAATCTAAACCAACCCACTATCCTCAAAAAACAGAAAAAAGTCTAGGGCGAAAATTTATTGATAAAGTTAAAAATATAGCTAGGCAAATCAAAAAAAGTTGAAGAAGAAAGGTTCAATAATAATTTTAAACACGGGTATACGAATGAGGAAGAGGAAGAAAAACCCTAAAACTATTTAAAATAAAGTTATGAAGTTAATTATCTTATCCCAAATAAAGGTAAAACTAGGTCATAAAAGACTAGCAGAATAGTAGGCTAGTTTATAATAATACTGATATAGATTCAAATTCATAGCCAACTAGCTCAATTTCCTCTTTAAACTTTTTTCCAACAATCTCCTTCAACTCTTGATCGTAGTATTTTGAATAATGTTTACGTTCTGATTTATTATATTTGGGAAGAGTTATATGAGGTATATCTATATTCTTACAAACTCTCTGAAAATCTTCCTCTAAGTTCTCAAAACGGATCAAAAAATCAATATCTCGATCCAGCCTACCTGTATTTATATTAATTGGCATTTTTAGTTTCCTAGCCACTTTATTTATGAAGGGTTCAACTTTTATATAGTGGTGCAACGGCTTTACCTTGTTAACAAATAATATAAAATCATTCCTATTCCATTCCTTAACTCCCCTACTAGGTGAAAAATAAAAAGAAATACACCTATCCCATGGATTTCTAGTTGTAGCAAACTTAAACATTTTTTTAAGTTGCTTTGGAGACAAAACTGATTTATACTCATTGAGAGTAGAATGCTTTTTAATATTATATTTGTTGTTCCTAACTTCAAATCTCTCTACTCCATCATGGTGTTTGGCAAGATTAATAATTATATCTTCAGAATAATTTTTCAAAATAGTTTGAATGCTATTTCCGCCAGTTTTGGGAACATGAACAAAGAGAAAGTTTTTTTCAACAGAAATCATTTTTATGTTTTGTTTTTTTTACTGAATACTAAATATTTAACTAACTAAATATATTCAAAATTATACTAATAACTCTCTAATGCTAAAGTAGTAGGTATAGAAATATTCAAATCATTGGCTCTTTGAATATACTCCTCAATTCGTTCTTGACAATGTGATAAACTAATATCTTGTTTGCCACTATATTTTTTCTTAGTCTCTTTTCTCTGATTAATTTTTTGAGTATACATTTTCTTAGTGGAATCAGTTAGACTAATTTTTAGTTGCTCAAACAGTGATTCAACCTTAGCAAAATTATTTAACTCTTCTAAGCAGACTTCATAAGTATTTATCCCTGGATATTCTTGCTGAAATCTCTTCGCCCTAGCTTCTATATCAATTAAATAAGCTATAGATAAATCCCACTGGTCTAAGTTTACATCCACGTCAATACAGGGAATAGCAGCAGTAACAGCATTAGGACTAGACATCCAAAACTTCCAAGCCTGATTTTTATCAGAAAAATACCCTAATTCAATAAAACTTTTTAAAACTTTTGGTAAGTAGCGACGTAAAATAATCACCTCTATTTTGGGAAAATCCTGAGCAACAACATCAAAAAAAGTTTTAATAAACATATGGTTTGTTTCACAGTATATCTTGTCATCAGGAATTTTTAAAAGTATGTCTTTAATAGCAGAGCTTTTAAACCTTCTTTTGGAAAAAGATGTTGCGTACTCAGATTTATTAACCATCGTTAAGTAATCACCAGTCATACTCGGACTAGGTTCATGATAACTAATAACTTCCTCCGCAGTTCCTAAAAGTTCTGATAAATAATTAGAACCAGAACGCCCTGAATTAATACAGAAAATTAGTCGATGACTCAGAATCTTATTATGATTAATAGAATGTTGAATTTTTTGAATAATTTTTTGCTTCCCCTTACTAATTTTGCTAAACAATGAATTTATCTTGGGTTGGTTATTCAAAATTTTTCTCCACCTTTAATAATATGTTTATTTGTATGATTTATCTATAATTTTTCTAGAATAATAATTCTAGATAATTATTCATAATCCAATAGGGTTTAGATAAGACTAAAAGTGATAAGGTATGAAACCATGATTAGTAGCTATAGCAATCCTATTTTATTTGTGTATAAAAATCTTACTGCTTTTCGGGAATTGGGAATAGGCAATGGGCAATAGGCAAGAGTTTCGGAGTTTATTTCTAGTTTTTGAATTGTTACAACCTATGCAAGGATTGCTATATAGCAATCTTATTCAAGTTGTAATATTTTGGTGGCGATTAGTATTCAGGACTCAGGAACCAGGAGTCATAATTTGCTCATGTTTTCAGCTCAGATTAACTATTATAAAAAAAATTGTCAAAACTAATGGGCGGATACTATATTGGGATTACAGAACTGCTAAAAAAAATCTTTAACGGGACTGTATCGATCTATAGACTCATCTACTTTCTTCCTTCTACTTTCTGCAAAAAATCCTTAACTGAACTGTATTATTCATAATCCCACTCATAAGGTGAGTTTTTATTACCAACAATGGCATAAAATTCTCTGATAGTATCTTCTGTCATTTCTGTTAGCCAGCTAGTATCTAATTTAATCAATGAATTGGTTGAGTTTTGTTTTTCTTCTAGAGAATTTTTATACTTATTCATTGAGGTACGAGTTCCTGTATTTCCTGAAATTATATTGTGTTCATATTTCCAATAGTCAAGCATTTCTGGCCTAAATTCTATACCTAAAAAATCGCAAACTTGTTGAACAGTTGCTGGAAGTTGAGTTACTAACATCTCATACCTAACTAAGATTTTGTTTTTATAAAAGTTGTCAAAAAAAACTTCATTATTAGTAACTCTTTCTAGCCAAAGGTAACTAATTTCTTTAACAGTCATATTACGTCTTTTTTTGAGATAAGAATTTAGCACTGCTCTACCATCACGGACTAAATGTAATAAATAAATATCAAATTCTTTCTTTAACTCTTTTAGCCGCAACATACTTGAAATCCAGTATATTGTCTTAGTAGAATCTACAATAATATCAGCAGGGGTTTTAGAAGCAATAATTGAGTAAGGACGAAATATATGATCATTAACAATTTCCCTGAAAAATTTCTCTACTTTTAAAGGAATAGCAGGAGATATTCTGGCATTTGATAACCCTAGAGAAAGATTGTGTAATTCTTTTTCACTAAACTGATGACTCCAAAAATCATCAAGTTTACCTTTCTTATTGAAGTCTGGCAAATTACTTAATTCTCCCACTGTAAAACACTGAGGATGGCTATCTAAAATTAATGACAGTAGAGTAGAACCACAATAAGCTGTTCCTAAAATAAACAGGACTTTTTTTTTCATAATAATTATGCTCCTGATTTGATTTATTTTTGTCGCCAGTACCAACGGTTTACACTGGTAATAAACTTTTGCATTTTCACCGGAAGAGTAAATTCTAATCCAGCAACTTTGTAGGGTAACTCTCCTTGCAACATATACTTTTTAGTAACTGTAAAGTTAGCCGGAATTTCTAAACCCATTTTTTTAAAGCTAGAAGCACAATTTTCTGTTAACTCTCCTCGATGAGTGCTTTCTCCAACTATAACTAAATTTTTTTCAGGGACATAAAATTTTTCTCCTTCTAGTTTTTCTTTTGGGAAATCATTCATTTCTGCTGCCTTAAAATTATAATCTGGAAAAGATTCAAACATTCTTCTGATAACTTTAACCCTAACAAATTGAGGTCTCCAAGCAGACTTCATCACCCTACCATTTGAAAAAACAGTTTCGTATAATACCAAACCACTGTTTGTCAAAAGCTTACTATCTTTTTTAAGAAATTTATCAGTATGAAAATAGGGTTTGGTTGCAATGACTAAAAATGAGCAAATCTGAGGATCTTCAATTGTCTTAACCAGGTTGTATATTTCTTGTGCCTCTCTATCTCTAATTCTGGCAAGATAGCGATCGTCCATGCACCAGTATATCCATTCATTATCATCTAAGTCTTGAAGCAAAGTTAAGACAGTTGCTTTAATGGGAGATTCTGTTTTAATGAATTCTATTTTATCTCCGTATTTTTTCTTGATCGATTGGGGATAGTTATCACTGTAAGGAACCCGATATGTGAAATAGTTATTTCTCCAGAGCTTCTCATAAGTTTGGATGGTATGATCGGCAAATGGCATATACTTGTCGCAGGTTAATACAACAGCTTTCATTAGTTACTTTAAAGGTTAACGTTAAGACAATGGATAAATTATTCACTTTATTATATAAATCCTATTTATGTTGTAATATTTTCCTGGTAGAGGCGATTTCCTGCGGAATGCTGCTCAGATCGCGAATCGCCTGTACAGGAGTCAGGAAAAATGTGGATTATAGAGCAATACGGTTTCCTACGGAATGCTGCGCAAACAGATAAGACCAAAACTAATAAGGTACAATCTATAGACTCATCTACATTCCTTCTTCCTTCCTTCTTCCTTCTTCAAAAACTATAGAGAGACTGAACCCATTCCCATTCTCTTTGCAATCCCTCTTTCAAAGAAACTTGAGGTTGATAACCTAAAATTTTCTGTGCCTTAGAAACATCTGCACTGGTATGACGAGCATCTCCCCTCGCTTTTTCCACAAAATTTTTCTTAATTGGACGCCCCACTATTTCCTCCATCGTGTTAATAACTTCTGCCAATACAACCCGACTACCTCCACCAACATTAAATACCTCACCCACTGCTTCAGGTACTTTACCTGCTGCTAAGTTAGCTGCTATTGCATCACTAATAAAAGTAAAGTCCCTAGTTTGCTGGCCATCTCCATAAATAGAAATTGGCTCATCTTGCAAAATCCACTTAAAAAATTTATGAAAGGCCATATCAGGTCTTTGCCGGGGGCCGTATACTGTAAAGTAGCGTAAATATACGCAGGGTACACCAAAATTCTGATGATACAACTTACCTAATCGTTCTGCTGCTAACTTAGTAATTCCATAAGGGGATACTGGTTGAGGACAAATAGTCTCAGGAGTGGGAAAAGTTTCAGCATTACCATATACAGAAGAAGTAGAAGCATAAACCAATCTTTTCAAATTAGGAGCATCTTTAGCAGCTTCTAAAATTATTTGAGTAGCATTTATATTACGCTCTGTATAAGAACGAAAACCTTCACCCCAACTAGCACGAACACCTGCTTGGGCAGCTTGATGATAAACTATATCTATATCTGCTAATAACTCTGACCAATTTAAAGATTGAATATCATTTTCTATTAGTTGGAAAGCAGAATGGTCTTTAAATTGAGAAATATTCTGACGCTTCAAAGCAGGGTCATAGTAATCATTAAACTGATCGATTCCTATTACTTTTTCTCCTTGATTTAAAAGAGTTTCTGCTAAATGAGACCCGATAAATCCACCAACACCTGTTACGATAATATTAGTCATTTTTTCCTATATTCAAGTGGCTATTTTTTGCTGAAACCGGGAGTCAATTTATCCTAATGTTGAAAAAAATTAACTCTCTTCTGTTATGCTCCGTTCCATCTTATCTAAAATTTTAGTAAGCTGAATCCAGACAACTAATCCAGTTGCTACAGTTAAAGGCAAACAAATAGAATAGGCAACTAAGTTAGTAAATCCAAATAATTGTAAACTTGAGGATAAAAATATTAATGCACCACTAGCAATACCTAAATAGGGAAGCTGTAATGTTAATCCTCTCATACTAACTATATTACAAGTAGAAGGATTTACTGACCAATCTTTAACCAGTTGCTTAATTAATTTGGCAAATACTATTCCTGAAGATAAACTGATTAATAAACCAACTGCGATTAGAAAATAGGGAGGTTGAGGAAGACTATACACAAATATTTCCTTAATATTTCCTTGATTTATGCTTTAGATACATTGAGGAATATATACTACTGAATTACAGAATTATTTGTCAAAAAAACATTTTATTTTCAATTCATTATCTGACTTTACTAAAATTAAAAAATAAATTCTTATCTGTAATTCAGCAATATTCAGACATCAAGTCATTAATTTAATTTTTGATTATTTGTCATTGCCATTACAGAAGGTAAAATTGCAGTAGCTCTCTGTGTAGAAAATTCAGCTAGAGCGCCTAAAGCAATATTAAACAAACGACTTGGTTGAAAGTCATCTTGAATTAGACCCCACAAACGAGTAACTTCTTCGGTGTGAATTCGGTCATCTTCTACCATTGCTAGTATCAATTTTTTTCGGAGAAATTCACCCTCTTCACTCAAAAGATATTGTAAACCTAATTGAGCAGTAGGTAGTATATCAAAATTTTGGTCTGTCTGAGCTATGCCAATCAAATTTTCTAACCTTTGCCACTGAAACTTTCCATCTTTAAACAATACCTCAATTAACCGACGACGTAATGCTGGGGACTCACCTTTTAATAATCTTCTTGCCACATAAGGATAAGCAACATCAACTATTCTGAAATTTGGATTTAGGGAAAGAGCTAAACCTTCCTCGGTGACCAAAGAACGAATAATTAAGGCAAACTTAGCCGGAACTCGGAATGGGTATTCATACATTAGTTCCGAGAACTTATCTGTAATTGTCTTAAAGTTAAAATCCTTAACTTTCTCACCCATAATATTTCCCAGCACTATTTCTAAAGCTGGTACAATTGGCTGAATATCTACATCCGGTGCCAAAAACCCAAGCTTGACAAAATCTTTAGCCAACTCTTGATAATCTTTGTTAATCAAATGAATGACTGAATCAACCAAAGTTTCTTTAGTATCCTGCTCCAATTGATCCATCATGCCAAAGTCAATGTAGGCCATCCGACCATCTTTTAATGCAAATAAGTTACCGGGATGAGGATCTGCATGAAAAAAGCCAAACTCTAGTAATTGACGTAGACCGCTAGTAACCCCTACCGTAATTAGAGTATCAGTATCAAGACCTGCTGCTTTAATTTGTTCAGTATCTAATAATTTCAGACCATCAATCCATTCCAAGGTCAAAACATGGATGGTAGTATAACGCCAAAATATTGATGGTACCTTCACACTTGGGTCATCGGCAAAATAAGTAGCAAATCTTTCTGCATTTCGCCCTTCATTGATATAGTCAATCTCTTCAAATAGCTTTGTGCCAAATTCATCTACAATCAGAGATAAATCGTGGCCAAGATTGAGAGGTAACCAGGGAGCTAACCAACTTGCTCCCCAACGCATTAAGAATAAATCGAGAGTAATAATAGGCAGTAAGTTTGGTCGTTGAACTTTTACTGCTACTACTTCTCCGCTCCGAAGACGCGCCTGATAAACTTGACCCAGACTAGCTGCTGCAACTGGTCTGGGAGAAATTTCGCTGTATATGTTGTTGATGTTTTGGCCTAACTCTGTCTCTATAATCGAGATTGCTTTCTTATTATCAAAAGGTGGTAACTGGTCTTGTAGTTTTGTTAGTTCTTCTAAAAAGTCTTGACGAATTAAATCTGGTCTTGTGGATAATGCTTGGCCTACCTTAATAAATGTTGGTCCTAAGCGAGTTAGGATTTTTCGCAGTTGGGTAGCTCGTTCGGGAGTATCTTCAACTTTGTCATATTGCCATTTATCCCATAATACTCCTAGTAGAAAACTAGCAAAAGACAAAACTATAATGAGAAATCTCCAAATTACTAACCAGGGACGGTAACGGTAATATTTAGCGATCGCTTCTGGGTCGTACCGTCTTGTTGAATTAAAGTGATTGTCATCCACTTTTAATATTTTCCTCTTAAATTTTATATTTTTTATTTATTAAGTTGAGTTAAAGAAGCGGTCAGCACTCAGCACTCAGCTTTGTTCATTTTTTTTAACGTGGGAGAAGGGGATACGCTACTTCTCCTAAACTATTGCTTGTGGTTGTCGGGAATTTTAACCAAAGCTGCTAAAAGTTGATAGCTAGTTACACATGACTTAAGTCTGTTTGGCTTTTATCTGGCAAATCGCTATATATAGTGTGGCACTATAGTTTTTGTTTACTATATATAGGGTTTTTGCGTAAGTCATTTGAAAAATAGGAGATGGTATTTCTCCTTGGCTTTTATCTGGCAAATCGCTATATATAGTGTGGCACTATAGTTTTTGTTTACTATATATAGAGTTTTTGTGTAAGTCATTTGAAAAATAGGAGGTGGTATTTCTCCTTGGCTTTTCTGTGGCAAATCGCTATATACAGTGTGGCACTATAGTTTTTGTTTACTATATATAGAGTTTTTGCGTAAGTCATTTGAAAAATAGGAGATGGTATTTCTCCTTGGCTTTTATCTGGCAAATCGCTATATATAGTGTGGCACTATAGTTTTTGTTTACTATATATAGAGTTTTTGTGTAAGTCATTTGAAAAATAGGAGATGGTATTTCTCCTTGGCTTTTCTGTGGCAAATCGCTATATACAGTGTGGCACTATAGTTTTTGTTTACTATATATAGGGTTTTTGTGTAAGTCATCTGAAAAAAGAAGGTGGTATTTCACAACAAAAATAACTCAAAGATATTAGCAGTTTCTAAGTAACGGGCAATTGTTATCTTTCTGTATTTAGCTATATTTCTAGAGCTTAGAGCTGAAAATTTTCCTTCATCTTTTTGTTGTTTGTTGCACCTTTTTTCTTCTTAACTAATGGCAAATTTTAAGTGATTCAGAAGGTATAAAAAAATTTATCCCTGCTGTATTAAATTAAATTTTTTTTATTTTTATTAAGTATAGTATACAAAACTACAAATTTCAAAAATAAATTTTAAAGAAATATTAAAGTTAACACTATCAAAACTTACCGAAAAATTAAGGTATAAAGCCTCTCCATTCATGGAGAAAAAAGCGGTCGATCTTCGTAGCTTCCCGTAGGGTGGGATGGCGAGGAGACCTCACCATATTCAATGGACCAAGAGAAGAAAAAAATTCCTTGTACAGCAGTTTTTAAATGGGTAAACCATAGTTAAAAAGTTAGGTGGTAGGTGGAGCGGTGGTAAGCGAAACAAGGACTGCAAATTCCACAATAGATGGCTGACTTTGTGGTCTACTCGAATGAAAAGCGCTGTAACCCAATCCTTTCCTTTCAAGAAGAGGTAATTCTAAATTCTAAATTTTAAATTCTTGAAGCATTTTTCCAACAAAAACACTATATATACCATAGTGCTATAGTTTTTATCTGCTATATGTAGTACCTTGGCGTAATTTCTGACTATAAAAGTTCTTGTAAACAATCCTTCAAAGCAAATATAACTTGTTCTTGTTGTTGAGTAGAAAGTTCCGGAAATATAGGCAAGGACAAAACCTCATGACAAACTTTTTCTACCACTGGCAACTGACGGAATGGCAAAAATTTGTAAACTGGCTGTAAATGTAAAGGAGTAGGATAATAGACCGTTGAACCTATTCCCTTTTTTTGTAACTGAATGCGAATCAAATCCCGTAGAGAATTAGAAAAACGAGACTTTACTGTAGCTTCTAAATCTTGACTTTTGACCCTAATCGTGTATTGATTCCAAACACATCTACTACCAGTCAACTCTTGAGGAGGAACTACAGGAGTTATTCCACTCATAAATTCAAAGTAACGATTTGCTAAATCCCGACGTTGCTCATTCCAACTATCTAGATAACGCAACTTAACTTGTAGAATTGCAGCTTGTATGGTATCCAAGCGACTATTAATACCGATATGTTCATAAAAATATTTGGCAGACTGTCCATGATTTTTGAGCATCCGTACTTGGTTAGCGATCGCCGAGTTATTAGTAGTTAAAGCACCTCCATCTCCAAAAGCTCCCAAATTTTTAGTAGGAAAAAAACTAAAACAACCAATATCACCAAAACTTCCTACTTTTTTTTCTGACCATTCAGCCCCTGTAGCTTGGGCACAGTCTTCTATAACTATTAAATTATGGGAACGAGCGATCGCCATTAACCGAGTCATATCTACTGGTTGACCAAATAAATGTACTGGCAAAATAGCTTTTGTTTTTTCAGTTATTGCTGATTGGAGTTGTTCAATATCTAAGTTAAAAGTCTGGGGGTTAATATCAATAAAAACTGGTGTTGCTCCGACAGCACTTATTGCTTCAGCGGTGGCGAAAAAAGTGAAAGGAGTGGTAATTACTTCATCACCAGACCCAATATTTACAGCTCGTAAAGCTAGAAATAGAGCATCAGTACCAGAGTTACAGGATACACAATGAAATACATCTATATAGTTAGCAAATTGTTGTTCAAATTCATCAACAATAAAGCCACCAATATAGCGACCAGAGCTGAGTACTTCTTGGACTCTGCTGTTTATTTCTTCAGCAATTGATTTATACTGTTGTGTTAAATCTAGGGGAGGAATATTAGTCATATTCAGAGTTAGAAATTAAAGAATAAAAGGCTAGTCAAATTTCTTGATATGATAACTGACTTAGAAAATCAAGCTACTGTTAACGTGAGTCTTGTAATAGCAATCCTAAATCATTTGTGATAATTTTATTGCTTCGGTGTTTCTCCCATACCTGTTCCCTATTCCCTATTTCCTAAAATATACAATATCTCATAACTTAAATAAGATTGCTAAAATACAATTTTAGCTACAATCTCAGGATAGATATTTTCTAGTATTAACTCAATCAAAACTTTACCTAATCTATAACTTTAGGTAGTAGTATAATTCTTTTTATATTTGATATATTTGCATCTAGAATAAATGGTTGAATTTATTGCCAAGACAAGTAAAATTTCAATTGGCCTAAGAGTAATTAGAGTTTTCTATTACTTAACTCATAATAGGAGAATACAATGTCAAAATATTCTGTGATAACAGTTGATAACAAAGAAACTGGAAAAAAAGAGAATGTGTATTGGGAAGAAGAAAAATATTACTATGGTGAAAAGTTAATAGAGAGTATACAAAAAAGATGTGCCGATCGCTTTGGTGGTTTAGTTTGGAAAGTCATACCTGATACTTATAAGTCAGGTCTTGAAAATCCTCCTGAACCAGCTATAGATTATGATGACTTGAGTGAGGCTATTAGCTAATATTAAAGTTAATTCCAAGCATCCTTAAAGTTAATTCAAAGGTAAGCATTCAGCAGTCAGCTAGGCTCCTATCGGAGGAAATGCCTCTTGCAGAGGAGCTAACGCTAACTTTAACAGCTATCAGCTTTATTACCTTTAAAGGAGAAAAAAGCAATTTTATCAAAGCTTCAGAGTACGAATATGTGGTGGGGAATGTAGTAGAAATTAAATGAATGCTTGCTTTATTCATTAGACATCTCCAATAATAAAAAATCAAATCAATTATTGCACAGCAATTATCAATTCTTTCTCCCTATTCCCTACTCCCTACTCCCTCATTTGGTGGAGATGTCTATTAAAAAGCTGTTTGCGCAGCATGACCTAGTAATAGCTGACCGCTAATAGCTGTTTGCGCAGCATTCCGCAGGAAATGCTTACATTTAAAGAATCCTCATATCTGCAATTCTAATTAACTATTCCTAGCTAGGTCTTCTAAAAATTAGAATTTCAGAATATACATTAATATAAATTAGTCATACCTCACTAGAAAGCATAATACTTCTAGTGAGGTTCATTATGATTTTTAATAACTAGGGTTTGCTGAAAAGTCTTTTGGTGAGGGTAGGACTCAGGAGGAACAGAGAACTATATAGGAGGTAGGAGGAAGAATTGTCAAAGTGATTTTTCTGCTCTTGTCTGCCTAAAATACTGATTTTTTGTACTGATTTTTTGAGCTTTTTAGACTGAAAAACTGACAGTTTTTTCGACTTAAAAGGAACTTGGCTTTATCTGTCAATGTTTTGAGAGTTAATCAGCAAGCCCTAACTAATATAAAATTCAACATACCAATTTTATATGAAGTTGCACAGAATTATGAAATTTATTAACCTGTATGTCTTAATCTACTGTCAATTCTGATTAAAATATTATTCTATGAAACTTCTTATAAATTTGGTATAAGTAACGAATATGATTCAATTAACAATTACAGATATAGCTATGGCTTTAGGACTTATTGCGATAGCTATTGGTCTATCAGCTTGGCAAAAATTAGGATTAGAATGGCAACTATTAATAGCGACAATTCGTACTATTGTACAGTTAATATTTGTTGGCTATGTATTAGAAATAGTATTCGATTATAAACAACCTTGGTTGGCGCTCGCTATAATTACTGTTATGTTAACAGTTGCTTCTGTTGTTGCTAAAAATAGAATTAGTAAAAAAATACCTCGATTATTACCTTTAGTTTGGGGTTCGATTTTAACCAGTACCGTTTTAAGTATCAGTTATACCAACTTATTAGTTATTCAACCTGAAACTTGGTACGAACCTCAATATTTAATTCCACTGGTGGGAATTGTATTAGGAAATGCGATAAATGGAGCAGCGATCGCTGGAGAAAGACTTGTCAGTATAATTAATTCTAGTCCGGTGGAAATTGAAACTTATTTAAGTTTAGGGGCAACTCCACAAACAGCAGTTGCTAAGTATAGAAAAGATGCTATTCGTGCTGCATTAATACCGAATTTAAACCAGATGATGGTAATTGGAATAGTTACACTTCCTGGAATTGTTACTGGTCAGTTATTAAGTGGTGTTAATCCTTTGGATGCTGTGGCATATCAAATGTTAATTATGTTTCTTTTGGCTTTTGCAAATTTGGTGACAAGTTTATTAGTTACTTATAGTTTATGTAGACAATTTTTTAATCAGGATGCGCAATTGCAAAATTTATAAAGAAGGAAGAAGTAAGAAGGAAGAGGGAAGAAGGAATAAGAAAGAATAAGAAAGAAGAAAGAAGGAAAGTATATGAGTCTATAGATCGATACTTTATGAGTTTTGGTCTTAATTTCTCTAAGACTAATCTTCAATAATAGTGAGTCCAAGATATATAGCATTTTGATAATTAAGTGAAAGCTTCATCTAATTTTCCTTGTTTCTTGAACACTACTCCTAAATGATAGTGATTTCAGGGAAAATCTGGTTTAATTTTAATAGCTTGATAGTAAGCTTCTATTGCTTCTCCATAAAGATTATTTTCTCGAAAAATACCACCTAGTGTATGATAATAAGCCCAATATTTTTTGGAATTAATTCCAATTCCTTGAGCATAAGCAATCAAAGCTTCCTCTAATTTTCATACTCTTGAGTATAATGTTCTGGTTGTTCTTTTTCTTTATCTGAAATTGAAACATTGTGATTATTTTGATTTTCACTACCATAATTTTCTAATAAACCAATAACATTTGAATTACATTCACCGATTACTTGCATTTGTTCGGCATTCAAAAATTCATAATAAGGGCGGTTGTCATCTCTGAAAAATCCTTTATCTTTTGGTAAATATCCATCGAATGGTATATTTAATTTCTGACAGACGAAAGTTAAATCTGAGCGAATATTTTCATATTTACCAATAAAATAGACTGCTAATTTATCGTTGATTGTGTAAATATTCCAATTGTTTTTTGATGAATTAGAATAGTTATTTTTTAGCCAGTCGTTAAATTTAATAGATTTGTTTCGACAGCTAAAATAGTACCAAGATATAGCTCTCTCAAAAGGGTTTCTTTCAAAACAAAACTTGTAGTAGCTATCCCAAATCGAAGATTCTATTACATTTTTAATCTCTTTAGCAGTAATATGATTGAAATACTTTTTGTATTCATTTCCCTGAGCATCAAAATCTAAATAATTTTGTTGTCTTTTTCCAAGAAGTTTTCTGATAGCTTCATCTTACAAAGATATAGGAGTAATTACATCATCGTCACCACAAAATCTAGATAAATAAATTTCAATTGATGTACCAGAAGTCTTGATTGTTTTCAGGAAAATAAATTTATATTTGTGAGAAATTATCATAATGAAAAGAGAAAATTAGAAAAGTTATCCAATTGAGCGATCGCTTCTAAAATACAGCACCATGTTTCGACTTTCAAAAAGTAGCAGTTTTCTGATATTTAAGACTTTTATCTTCACTAAATTCTCACTCTAAAAGTATGATGTTAATTACCAACACTCCCCTGCTCCCCTGCTCCTCTACTCCCTTACTCCCCTACTCCCTCACTCCCTCACTTCAACTATTAGGAATATGAGCAGCAACTTTTAAACCTTGTGGGTTATAAACCTCTAAAGGAATCTTGGCATTATTACTAATAGCCTTCAAAGCTATCTGTAAAGTTTTCAAATGTTTTTCTAGTTGAGTCAAACTCTTTTGATCTTTATTATTTTTTAAATCCTGAGCTGTTTTCTTAATTTTATCCACATAGTCAGAAGTTAAACGTACAGTAATTAAATCCTTCGTAATACTATATTCGCAAATTTTCGGTGTCCCTTTACAAGTTTTACTTAAATCTTGACCAGCTTTAGCTATAGTATCCAAAAATCTCTGGTTAGCTTGTGCTATCTTCAGAATAGTATCATAAGATTTAATGAGAGGTTTTGCTTTAGCAAAATAACTAGAAGTAGTAGGTACTTCTTCAGCAGAATTTAGAGCATTTTGCCAATATTTCACAGCATCTTGCCAATTATCTTTTGTCTCAAAAACTTCAGCTTGTTTCGCATAACTAATAGCTTGATCATAATACTCTTCACCAATTTGTTCTATAATTCTACGTTCCTCAGCTAACTGAAGTTTTTGTTCATACTGAGGGAGTAAATTTTTAGCTTCTAAATAGGCAGTTGTTTGTGGTGGAACAGAAGATATTTTATCCAAGGCATCTTCCCAACTTGAATATACACTTTTCCAGCTTTCAGGAAACTGAGCTACTACTTCTCTAGTATTTGCTAACTGAGCTGATTTTTTAGCAGCAATTAGTTTTCGATCTGCCACTTCTTCTGTTGTTAATCTACCTTTAATCGCTACTAAATATTTACGATATTGCTGTAGTTTATTCTTGGCAAAAGGATAAGCACTACTATCTCCTGGTACTTTTTCTAGTAAGACAATTGCATTTTGCCAAAGTGATTGAGTTTCTATCCAATCTTCTACTTTTAGTGGCAAAGTTTTACTATTTTGAGCTGCTTGTTGACCTTTTGCTAAAGCTTTTTGAATATTTTCCAAATGTTGAATTTCTGCTTTGTAAGTAGATTTTAAATGTTGTGACTCTAGATAATGTATTGACCAAAATGGAATTTTTTCTAAATCTTGAACTGCTTTTTCTAACTTTTCTTTTGCTTGCTTTGGAGCCAAAGAGTTTTTTGAATTTTTAATTGTTTCTAATGATTGCTGATTTAAGTCTTTTGCTGTGGGTACAATCATACATTTTCCAATCACACAGGGTTGAGTTATTGCATAAAAACAGCCTATTAAAATTGTCAAACTTAAACTGGCACTGAGAAATTCTACTTTAGAGAAAGTACTGAAGTTAACAGTTGATGTTTGTCCTACATTATGAGAATGTTTTGCTGTTCTTCTGGATTTTTTAAGAGATATATCTAATCCTTCCACATCAAAAGGGTTATCTAAATCATCCAGTAATTTTGAAGTAATTTTAATATCTGAGTTTTGACTTTTCTTTCCAGGAATATACTCTTTCTCAACATTAGTATTTAGCTCAGACTCTAACCTAATAGATATCTGTTCTAAATTTTTTAAATCAAATGGATTATCTAAAGAATCTAAAAATTCAGGTGTAATTTTTACTTGATCGCCCATATCTCCATCTACCCATCTTGGGAGAAAAGTTAATGTAGACTCTTCTTGCCGACTCTTTGTAAAAAATGAATGATAAGCATAAGGATATATATGACCAATCGCATTTAAACAAATACCTACTTTCTCAATAGATTCTAGTGGTTGTTTTTGAACTATACCTTTTAACTCAGAAATTGTTTTCTCTCGATCTATCACTAAATTTGCTGGATGTTCACAAATCACTAATAATGTTCCAGCTTTTAAATCACATTGAATTTTACAAGCATCATTGAAATTTCTCAAAGATTGCCAGCTTTTTTGTAAATTATCCTCTAATATCTGAGTATTAATATTTCTGATTGCTGTTTTCATTTTCTAGTTAATAATTTGATTGTTTAATTTGCTAGCTGTATTAATTATTTTAGGAATTATGCTTTTTAATTTTGTAATTAAATCAATAATCCTGAATATAAAACTACTAATAATACCATTTGGATAAATATCTGTTATAAATCCTTGTTACATATAAAAACAGTTTTGTCACATTTTTTAGTCAAATTAGTATAATTGGTCGATCATACAAAATTCTGTCCATAGGTTTCTTGAAAGCAAACCTGGCTCAAAGAAAGACGTCCACCATATTTTTTAAATGGTTCAGCAGCATAACCCATAGCTAATAGACAGCAAACATCTACTTGCTCTGGAATATTAAATGCTTCTTTAACTTGAGATGCAATAAATCCTTCGAGAGGACAACTATCAACCCCAAAACTACTAGAAACGAGCATAATTTGAGCTACTGCTAACATTACTTGCCTATTTATCCAAGCTTCCATAGACTCAAAAGAAGAAGGACTTTCAAACATTTTAGGGATTGAATTTTTCATATAATCTGCATAAGTATCATTGATAGCTTCATGCTCTTTGCGCAACTCAATTATAGATTCTATATATTCTGGTTTAGATACATGGCGATCGCCACAACAAATTAAAACTACTGGAGCTTCTCCTACCTGGCGTTGATTAAAAGCACAAGCCTTAAGTCGTTCTTTATTCTCTTGTTTTTTAACCACAATAAAACGCCAAGGTTGTAAGTTAAAACCAGAGGGAGCCATCATACCAAGACGTAAAATTTCTTCTAGGATTACATTAGGAATTGAATTTTTACTAAATGCACGAGCAGAGCGACGCTTCTCAATAGCTTGCTTTAAATTAATGCTTGGTTCCATAAAATAAAAATATAATTTGTAGTTGAATTTTTTTATTTCTTTGTTATTGAACTATAGTTTTTCTATTTTAAGGTGTGAAACTAAGATTGACATAAAAATGGAATAAGAAGAAATTATAGATATAGAAATCCTAAATTAGTTGTGACAATTTTTATAGTAGTTAATTTCAACTGAAAACTTCTAAAATTATGGCTCTTGACTGTCACTCAAATATTACAAATTAGAAAGGATTGCTATAGAGATTTTTTAGTAATCCTATATTCAGCAATTATTAGGTCTCACAATCTTTATAGCGGTTTTCACAAAGGTAGACTTGCATTGCTTCTGCCTTCTGCCCTCTGGCTTCTGCCTTTAAGCCAAAATCTCTGTATTCTATGTTAATGAAAACTGCTATAAAAATACCATATAAAGTTATAGCAGTATAAACATCGGAAATAGGGAATAAATTAATATTAATTTTATCTAATTGTTCTTCATATTGCATAATATTTAGCATAAACTATACCAAACCCAACTCTCGTTTCAATAAATTAATTGACTCTATACCAATGTAATTTTCAAAGCAGATAATTTGTGGTGGACGAATAATATCTGCTCTGTTTTTTTGTACGGCAGCTTTAACTTTACCTTCGCTAAATTTGTCACAAATAATTATTTTAGCTACCCGCACCATAGCATCAATTTTGTGAGTTTCTTCTTGTTGAGCAGTCATTACATTTATCTCATTTCCACGCAAGCTGTAAATAATTACTTCTGCAGCTTTTAGTAGACCAGAACTGAGACTAACTATACCAAAGTAACTTCCCTGAGATAAATTATTAACCAACTTAAATTCTTGAGCATAATCATATATATCAATTGGAATCACTCGTACAGATTGAGGAGCAGCTATTTTTTCAGCTCGTCCAATGAAATATCGACTTGTGACAACCGTTCCAGAAGATACTTCATCTATAACTCTACCTAGTTCTTCCAGAGGAACTACTTGGACAGAAATATTAAGAGCTTGTTCCAACTCTTTAGCCATTAACTGTCCAATACCAATATCATTAGAGGGAGCTGTCACTAATACCCTGGCACTACAACGCAGTCGCCAGTCAATCTCAGTGAGAAACATTTCTCTAGCTTCATTCAGACTACAACCTTGGGACAGTAATTCATCCAAGCTACCCTTGACTATATGACTGGCATAGGGATACTTTTCATATATGGGAGAATTTAATTTTCGCCCCCTCTCATTTCCCTGTGCTCTGACATAAATACCTGAACCTGCTTGAGCTTCCACAAGACCAATATCTTCAAGTTGACGATATACCTTACTTATAGTGTTGCGATGTAAACCAGTTTGCATCGCAAGTTGTCGGGTACTAGGTAGTCGATGGCCAGGAGAAAACTTTCGGGAAGCTATGGCAAACCGAATTTGATTAAATAATTGGTTTGATGCAGGAATATCACTATCTGCTTTAATCTGAAAATTAACCATAGTAGAAAAAACTGCTGCTCAGAAATAAATTTTTATGCTGTAACTTACCTACACAGATGTATTAGCTTTCTGTGTAGGCTTCTAATGTTTATTAAAAACGGTCAGAACTTCCTTAGAAACAAAAGCAGTTTTTGACTTTATAATAACCACTTTGTTCTTACGGCGGTTTATAGTCACCGAACAAGTCCAGTCCGACTCGTTTCAAATTGATTGCTGCGTTTGTATCTCGATCAATTTTCCACTGTAGTTTCCGATCAAAATATTCTCTGATACTGCAATCTGTAAACACAATTTCATCTCTATCATAAAGTCATTGAGATGTATAGTTTGGTTTCCATTCTATCACTCTAGAGTTTCACTTGCCAACATCAAAAGCTTTTGCGACTACCTGAGCTAGTATGTTAAAAATTTGATTAAACGCAGCATCAGCGCCAAGACTTATTTAACCCAGACTTTGAGGATTGACCATTAGGTAAATACTTTCCATCTTCATTTTGTTTGCCTTGATTTGTGCAAGTTAATCCTGCTAAATTTCACAATTCATCAAAAAATACTTTTTTACCTGTCCGACTTAATTTGTCAGCTGTTTTATACTGAAAATATTTACGACTTCTAGCTATTTTTTGATGAATTTTACTTTCGCGTTTTGCTAGCTTTCCTCTGGCTTTACTGCCATGTTTACCTTTTTTATGTTATTACCTTGGGATACTTTGGTCAGTTGCTCTTGATTTGTTCTTAACGGTTTCAAAGAAGATAATTTATTTCCTGGTGATCTGGCTCAATAAATATTCTTGTCTAGAAAAGCATCTCAATCTATGAGTTTTTCCCAAGATTGACTGATATTCTCAACTTAAACTTATCCACCAACTATCAGTTTTTTTGTTAGTGAAACTTGTTTGATTTGAGTTCGAGCAGGTATTGTTCTAAGGGTTATAGCCTTAATTAAACCTATTTTAGGAATCAAAATATATCACCATTTACCATTAATTTACCAAAACTTTAACCAAGAATCATTACCATGAGGAAAGTTCAATTAACGAGGTCTAGATTGACTTTTCAACCTAGGCTTACCCCTTCGTTTCCTAGCCCGAAGTTACAGCTTCAGACCTGGTAGGAGTACGCAAGACGCGCAAAAGTAGGTCTTCAGCAACCTCAACACCTAAGGAAAAGGTCACAAAAAAAGGGTAATCGAACTAGATATTGAGAAATGTTTGGATAGAATTAACCACAGTGCGATAATGACACGGGTCATCGCACCCCAAAAAAGAGGGAGGAGGTTCCTCCTGATCAAAAATTGTAAATTATACGGCGGGTCTCCCGTCGCCGAAAAGATGACAGAATTAAAAATCCGTACAGCCCATATTCAAGTCCCCAACGGAGACCTAGAAATAGCTTCTTATCTAGCACAACCAGTAGAAGAAAATCTATTTCCAGCAGTAGTAGTAATTCAAGAAATATTTGGGGTCAATGCCCATATCCGAGAAGTAACAGAAAAATTTGCCAAAGAAGGTTATGTAGCGATCGCTCCCTCAATCTACCAACGTCAAGCTCCAGGTTTTGAAGTGGGCTATACTGAGGAAAATGTCAAACTGGGTCGCAAGTATAAAGAACAAACCAAAGCCTCAGAACTACTAAGTGATATTCAAGCTACTATAAATTATCTCAAAACCCTACCTACTGTTAAAGCAGACAAGTTTGGTTGTATTGGTTTCTGTTTCGGAGGCCATGTGAGCTATTTAGCAGCAACTTTACCAGAAATTCAAGCAACTGCCTCTTTCTATGGAGCTGGTATTGCCACTGGTACTCCCGGTGGTGGTGAACCTACTATTACTCTAACTCCGAAAATTAGTGGTACTATTTACTGCTTCTTTGGCACAGAAGATCCTTTAATTCCCATAGAACAGGTAGACCAAATAGAAGCAGAATTACAGAAACATCAAATTAAGCACCAGGTATTTCGTTATCAAGCAGATCATGGTTTCTTTTGTGACCATCGTAGTAGTTATAATGCTGAAGCTACTGCTGATGCTTGGGTCAAGACAAAGCAACTTTTTGGTCAAGAATTGTAAAAAAAAGTAGTTTTAGAAAGTGTTGGTCAACAAAATATTGAAGCTCGAACATCCCTATGAATTGATCTTCTCATGGCTAATAGCAAAAATCTTAACTCTTTGAGAACTAGCTAAATTTTAGTCAATATTTCAGGATTATTTTTTTGTGGCGAATAGTTTAATATTTTTGCTTCCCCCCTACTCCATACTCCCTATTCCCTGTCTATAGGTCAATAAGTTATTTTTTTCTCTACTGAAGCCCCAAAGATTAGCTATATTGAAGTAGCCTAGTGTTTTTTTTACCGTATATGAATCCCGAATCAACTAGCTCTCAAGAAAGTAAACAGTCCTTTTCCATGGACGATTTTGCTAAAGCTCTCGAACAACCTCAATATAATTATGGATTTCAAAAAGGACAAATAGTTACTGGAAAAGTATATAGTTATGAATCTGAAGGTGTATACATTGATATAGGGGGTAAGTCTTTAGCTCTTTTACCCATTCAAGAAGCTTTCTTGGGAGTAACACAAGATTTATTGGAAGCACTACCATTACAGCTAGAACGGGACTTCCTAATTATCCGTGAGCAAAATGCAGAAGGAGAAGTGCTTCTTTCTATTAAGCAACTAGAAATTAATCAAATTTGGGAGAATTTGATTGAATTACAAGAAGGTGGTCAGTCTTTCCAAGTTCGAGTAATTGGTACTAATAAAGGTGGGGTGACGGTGGACGTACAATCTTTGCGGGGTTTTATTCCGCGCTCCCATCTTTTGGCAAAGGATAATTTGGAGTCATTGATTGACCAAGTATTGACGGTCAATTTTTTGGAATTAGACCAAGAAAAAAAGAAAATTGTAATGTCTCAGCGTTTGGCTGCTCAGTCTGCTGGTTTTAGTAAGTTAATTGTTGGTCAGTTGGTGGAAGGAAAGGTTGCGGGAGTGAAACCTTTTGGTGTTTTTGTAGATTTAGAGGGTTTAACTGGTTTGCTTCATATTACCCAAGTTAGTCAAAAACGGGTTGATTCTTTATCAACAATTTTTGCCCAGGGTAATTTGGTTAAGGCGATGATTGTTGATTTGGATGAGGGTCGAAAGCGCATTTCTCTTTCTACTAAGGTGTTAGAAAATTATCCAGGGGAAATGTTGGAAAAAATTGATGAAGTGATGGAGTCTGCTGATGCTCGCGCAGAAAGGGCGAGAAAGGCTTTACCTCAATTACAATAGCAGGGAATAGGGAATAGGGAATAGTTGGAAAAATATTTCCTAGTCTAAGGTCTTTCATTAGTCTATGTTCTCATCAATTCTTTCTTAGCTATAGGTTTAATTTTTCTATTACTTTTCAGGATGGCTGAATAGGTTTTGGCACTTATTCAGCAATTTTTATAACTCAAATTTATCCGTTGATGCAATAGAACTCCGTTCTGCTACGCGATAAAACTACGTTTCGCTGAGGCGATCGCACTCCCACTCATTAATCCTCTTTTTCATTTTAATAAGCACCTGCGCAGAGCTACAGACTTGTTATCAATATACATCAAAATTCCCTGGGAAGCAAAAATCCTGTATTTATTGCATATCAAGACTTGTAGCGTTTATGAAAAGATTGCTAAAACAAGCGCAAAATCACGATTTTTCCCTAAATTTTGGCCTTCAAGAGCTACTTTCAACTTTTTTTGTGAAAATTAGTTTAAATTTCAAATAGTTTAATCAATTAAATATAAGTTTAATTAATATAAAATTATTTTATAGTCTTGTAAAAAGTAGTAAAGAGTCATTTCAATTATCAGTTATCATAAGTTTTGAAACTTATTCAGCAATTTTTATAGTCAAGATTTTATAGACATGAAATGGCAGGAAAAAGAGATAATAATCTCAATTTTATCAATACAATTTTTCAGCAAATAATTTCATCAAATCCTACTTTACTAATTAGACAAGTTTTTTTATTAGCCATAATAAATCAGGGATAATTGTCTTTTTTTATTAAGTACAATTTCATAGATAAATAATTTTCAAAAATAATCCTACTGTGGGAACTTAAAAAAAATTTTATAGATTATCAATAGGTCAGTATTTTTTCGGAAAATAATAGGAAATTACGCTATAAAACTTCAGTAAATACACTATTGTTAACAGACAAATGTGCATCTTATTCTAGATATATAAATTCATAAAAGATCAGTTTAAAGATGACTACAACTTCCGCAGATTTATCAAAAACTCCAAATCAAAATTCGTCTTTTTTAGGGTCATTATTTGGTTCAGTTAGAGGAGCAGCACAAGTAGTCGGAAACGCCACAGTTCAAGCAGCTTGTGGTGCTGGTGAAGCTATTGGTAGTGTAGCTGTAAATACAACACATAGCCTAGGATATGTTACTGAAATGGTGAATAATAGTCAATTATTGTTACCATTAACAAAAGCTCTGAAAATAGAGCTGTTAGAAATAGTTGATCGGATAGATATTGTCAAAGCTGAAACTGAAATTCAACGCCTACAACAAAAATATCCAAATGAAAGCCCCTCTGAAATTAGCCATCGTGTAATTTTAGAGAAAGCAATTTATGTTGGGGGGACAGGGGTTGCTATAAGTATTGTACCAGGAATGGGATTAGGACTCATAGCAGTTGACTTAACAGTTACAAGTGCAATACAAGCAGAAATGGTATATCAGATTGCTTATGCTTATGGATTTGATTTACGAGAACCCGCAAGAAAAGGAGAAGTTTTAGGAATTTTTGGTTTAGCAGTTGGAGGTGGTCAAGCTTTAAAAGCAGGATTAGGTTTTATGCGAAATGTGCCTTTAGCAGGTGCAGTAATTGGTGGTAGTACAAATGCAGTCATGTTATATTCCCTAGGATATGCAGCTTGTCGGTTCTATGAAGCAAAATTAGCCCCAGAAACTATGGAAACTGCACTAGAAACTGCTCAAGTTGATACCCAGAAATATTTAAAAGCGGCGATCGCTCAACAAGCTATTATGGATCAAATTTTGGTTCATGTAATTTTAGCTGGAAATCCTGGAAAAACTTGGGAGCAAATACTTCCAGAACTTGAGGAAGCTAACCTTAGTCCTGGTTCTTTGGAAATAATTCAGAAGAATATCAAATCTCCTCCATCTCTAGAAAAATTACTTGCTCAAGTCAATGATGAGTTTGCGATTTCAGTTGTAGCTCAGTGTCAAAAAATTGCTGAGTTAGATGAGGTTATTACTCCACAAGAAAAGAAAGTCCTCGAACTAATTAGTAAGAAGTTGAAGGTTGACCTAGCTGCTGTGGAAATGCAAGTCCTTCAAAGTGAGTTAGATGCTTTAGCAGGTATCCTATTGGAATAACAATAAATCTTTTAAAAAATTGAAATGAAACTGCATATTAGGAAGGCTGAATAAGTATCAAAACTTATTCAGCCGTTTTTGTAGTGGAAATTTTTGTCAATACGAAATGTTCAACAATTAACAATTAATAATTACCTCTTCTTATAAAGAAGAGGATGGAGCTAAAGGAATTTTTTTCTTTTTTCCCCATGAATGGAGAGGCTTTATACCTGAATTTTTCGGTAAGAAAAATCATCAATCTTATCAATGCTATTTTGCCATAGAACTCCGTTCCGCTGACACGATAGAATTCCATTCCGCTTCGCGATCGCACTTCTACTTACCAATGGTCTTTTCATTTTAATTAGCACCTACGCAGAGCGACAGACTTGTTATCAATATACATCAAAATTCGCTATGAAGCAAAAATCCTGTATTTATTGCATATCAAGACTTACAGCGTTTATGAAAAGATTGCGAATACAGGGGCAAAATCGCGATTTTTCCCGAAAATTTGGCCCTCAATAGCTCATTTCAACTTTTTTTGTCAAAATTAGTTTAAATTTTAAATATATTAATTAATTAAATATAAGTTTAATTAATATCGAATTATTTGATAGTTTTCTAAAAAGTAGTAAAGAGTCATTTCAATTATCAGTTATCATAAGTTTTGAAACTTATTTAGCAATTTTTATAGTCAAAATTTTATCGATATGAAATGGTAGGAAAAAGAAGTGAAAATTATCAATTTTATCAAGACAATTTTTCAGCAAATAATTTCATAAAATCCTACTTTACTAGACTAACTAAGTTATTACTGCATGACTTCTTTGCAACGCCAACCCCCTAAAAAATAGTCAAACAACACTATTACCGACTAATTGCTTTTCAGTAAAATGAGGCATCACTTCTTTAGCAAAGAGTTCCATAGAAGTTGTGGCATCTTCGACTGAAATAGTGTTAAAGTTGACCTGCATAGATGCAAATTCAAAACCTACAA
>NZ_JAAHGB010000129.1:0-9016 GCF_010672695.1 Okeania sp. SIO1H4 | reverse complement strand
TTACCGACTAATTGCTTTTCAGTAAAATGAGGCATCACTTCTTTAGCAAAGAGTTCCATAGAAGTTGTGGCATCTTCGACTGAAATAGTGTTAAAGTTGACCTGCATAGATGCAAATTCAAAACCTCCAACCTGTTCATAGTAACTAGCGATTGTCTTGCGCAATTTTTCAGGGGTACCAATCCAAGCAGCTCCCTTTTCTATCTGAGATTCAAAAGTTTCTTCCTGTAGTGAAGCAATAATTTTATCGTAGCCTGGATAATCTACCGAACAAGTACCCTTTACCCAATCAGAAGCAGCTTCTACCAAAGATTTCAAATACCTATTTAATGGTTGACGAGCAATGGCGATCGCCTGCTCCTCAGTTGGCGCACAGAACATATGAAAAGCCAACATTACTTTCATCATTAATATAGGGAACATAATTCCCAATTCGACATAAATTCCAGTCTTGTGTCAGTTCTAGCAAACTTAAATATGTTTTGTATGCAATATCTTCTAGAGGATATGTTATTGGTACAGTCGATACACCCATTAATTGGGAATTTGTTTGTAGCAGATTAAAATCTTGCTCGGTGTAATTTTTTCCTAATTCGCTAGAGTAATGAATGATTGAATATCCTTCCAGGATTGGAATTTTGAGGTACAAATTAATTTCATCTATGGTTGAAAAGCAGAAAGTTCTATCTTGTCCAAAATAAATATTCATGTTAATTCCAACTATGCAACTATTAGGAGTATCATGTGCGCTTAATCATTTTTGATACTCCTAATACTAAGCTAAAGGTTGAGATAATCTGTGTTTTAGCCTTAGGGCAACTCTTCCACAGGAGGATTCTCTGAGGCACATCAATGGGGTTTCATATAAATATAAAAAATAACCTAAAAGGTAATCTTAACAATTAATAAATGACTAAAAAGTATGAGTATTTATTTGTTTTTATTAGATTTGTATAATAACTTTGACATTTTTTTATGTCAACTTGACATAAAAATCAACTTAGTTTTGCTATTTATGATATTTTTTTTATAGTTAGAATAATTCGATGTCAAAATTTTTCCTGCCTCCCAATTAGATAAATAATAATAATTATAGAATATGAAAAAATTAAATGTTTTAGAAATTGATGGTGGTGGTATCAAATAAGTTAAAAGTTATCAATTAACAGTACCTACCACTGAAGTAGGAGGTTTGAGAGCTGATATGAATTGTCAAAAATTTTCCTAGCTCAAAATTAGATAAATAATAATAATTATAGAATATGAAAAAAGTAAATGTTTTAGGAATTGACGGCGGTGGCACTAAAACAGAAGCCGTTTTAATAGATGAAAATTATCAAATTCTTGGTAGTGGTAAAAGTGGTCCGTCAAATTATCAGAGTGTGGGAATTGAAGTAGCTAAAAATTCAATTCAAACCGCTATTACTCAAGCAGTTACTAATAATAATAACCATCAACCAATATCTGGAATTTGTCTTGGTTTAGCAGGAGTAGGAAGACCTGAAGATTTTCCAGTAGTAGAAAATTTGCTCCAAGAAATTATTACTAATTTGCCGATAAAATGGGATTTACACCCAAATACAATAATTATTTGTAGCGATAGTAACATCGCTTTGGTGGGAGGTATTGGATATTCTATAGGTATTGTGGCAATGGCAGGCACAGGTTCTCAAGTATTCGGCCAAAATAGTCAGGGGTTAACTAAACGAGTTGGTGGTTGGGGTTATCTATTGGGAGACGAAGGTAGTGGTTATAATATAGCTATTAGAGGTTTACAAGCAGCTTTGAAAAGTTATGATGGACGTGAATTACCCACGACTCTAATTACAGATTTTCAAGCATATCTGGGCCTAATAAATATTGAAGGTCTAATAGAAGTAGTCTATCGTCGTGAATGGAGTCCAACACATATAGCAGCACTTGCTCCTATTGTCTCCTCAGCCGCAGATAACGGAGATAAGGTAGCTAAGAAAATTATTCAAAGCGCTGTGGAGGAGTTAAGCATAGCTACAAAAATTGTGATATCTACCTTATTTCAGCCTCACGAAACTTTTGAAGTAGTTACTATTGGAAGTGTCTGGAACAGTATGATTAATTTTCGCGGTAAATTTGAAAATTCTATCTTAGCGGTCGCTCCTACTGCCAAAATTATCTGGCCTCGACATCAACCTGCTTATGGTGCAGGAATTTTAGCCTTGAAAGCTATTGCTATGTAGGTAAATAACAGGGAATTCAAAATATTGTTATATAAAAAAATTAACAATTTTCCCTTACCCTAAAAAGGTAAACGCCCAGGGCTATTTCATTCTAAACTGTGGCATTTTATGTATTGACGAAACAACGTTATTTCAAGCTTTAGGAAATTTATTTTTCCCTGTCTGAAAATCAATAAATTCATTGCCAAAATCTAGTGCCGCTACGCGGAAGTCAAAAGTCAAAAGTTAAAAGTTAAAAGTTAAAATTATTGATTGGTAAGGCTTTTAGGATTTTGTAACTGGTTAGTTATTTCTGCCATCCTGCACCAGAATGAAATGACCCTGGTAAACCCCTGAGCTAGCACTGCTATATCTCATCAGATATTTATTACACTGCTGAAAATTTTCTATTTGGAGAATATTATCTATGTTTAATTCAAAAAAATGGCATTTCGGAACATCTTTATTATTAAGTTTAGGTATGACATTAGCCACAGCAACACCTCTAATTTCAAATCCTGCTATGGCTCAATTTTATCGGCGAAGAACGTTTCTTGGGAACCAACAAAGACAACTTCCTAATAACCAACGAAGACCGTTTTCTGTAGCACGAATACCAGCAGGGACACTTATACCTGTCGAATATGAGGAAGCAGAAAAAGTAGTCCTAAGTCCAGATGAATCTATGAGATTAAGGCTAACAGTGGCACAAGATATTCGAGATGTTCAAGGAAGAGTAATTATACCCTTTGGCAGTTTAATAGAAGGTCAACTACAACCTGTTTCAGATGGTACTCAATTTTTGGCCGAACAGTTAATTATCCGCGGTCGCAGAAGGTTTCGTTTTGACGCTATTTCTAGGGTAGTTACCGATACTGAAAAAATCACAAAGGGTGCTGATGCTGGAGATATTTTGAAGGGTGCCGCTGTCGGTGGTGCTGCTGCTACTTTACTATCTGGTATTACTGGGGATAAAGTAATTGCTACAGAAAGAGTATTAGCTGGTGCTGGGTTGGGTGCTTTAGCTGGAGTATTATTGGGTCGGGAAAAAGCGGAGGTAGTCGTGATTTATCCAGAGGAAGATTTAGACTTGAGATTACGGTCTGATTTTGCATTGCGTTAATTTACATACAGAATCAAGATTTATCGCAAATATTCATCAAAATGCCATGGCTGATAGTTATACTAGATTCAATGTGCGTTAGCCTTATGCAACTCGATTGATATTAAATCCAGATAATTAGTGATGAAAAAGCCGATCCTATCTATGCAGATCACATCTCCCTATTTTCCCTACTCCCTTATCGGGACTTTATACAAAATTGATAAATATTTGCTACAATAGGGTATTTATTCGGAGTCAACCCACCCCTCGCCCCTCCCCCTCCCAGGAGAGGAAGTCAGAACTCAGGTAGGGAAGCCGTCGGATTGGCGAGGTACAGAATTAATGGCTTCAATACCAATTTTTAGGTCATAAATTCTCTTTTTCTTTTGGTGCGCGTTCCCTCTCTTGGTCAGCATTCCCTTGCGTCTCACGCCGACGCGGGTTCTGACCGCTCTGTTGGTGGATTGGATATGGCGAGGAGACCCGAAGAGTGACAGAGCCGCTGCCTCTTTCCTCCTCCAGAGGAGCTTTCCTATGGTCATGCTGCGCAAACGCTAACGCTTTACATGTTGGGGAGCAAAACGCCATCCCACCCTACGGGAAGCTCCGAAGATCGACCGCTTGCAACTGGTGTCGTCCCGGGGTTCCACCCCTTTGTCAAAGGGACATTTCCTGTACTTGTCTTTTAATCACACTTATTATTCGTAACATTCTTTTTTCAAATTTGTATTAGTCAAAAACACCTAAAAAATAGGCTCAAAAGCTTACATAGCAAGACTTTAATGTCAAATACGCTTGTTCCTTGATATATTGGGGAATGCTACGCAAAGAGCCATTCTCCCACTAATTTTAACTTCTGATTTTCAATCCGAATGCTGCGCAAACACACTTCTGATTTCTGACTCCTTGAATATTCACCTTGTTTTCAAGATTGGTGAGTATTAACTACCATGAATAACTTTATCTATCAGGTACTAAAGTAGATCGTCTAACTGTTCAAAACTTTTAGCTTTCAATTGATTCAAAGCAGATTTAGCTGCAGCTTGTTCCGCAGCTTTAATTGATGGTCCCTTACCCATGCCAAGTTTCTTGCCTTTAAACCAAACTTCTGCAAAGAAACGTCCGCGATCGCCATGAATCTTATTTGTTTCCTCAACTTGATAATTTGGCAGTGTTTTGTAATGACCTTGAGTCCATTCTTGGAGAGCTGCTTTATAATTTTGCCTAGCTGGGTCACTGCGAATTTCTGCGATCAAGATTTCAAAGTGAGAGTCTAACCAGGGGCGAATTAATTCTAAGCTATTGGTGCTTAAATAAAGAGCAGCTAAAACAGCTTCAAAAGAATCTGCTATTCGTGATTCTTCTCCAGCTCGATCTCCTGCTGCACTTTTAGATACTAGTAAATAACGACTCCACCCATATTTATTTGCAATTTGTGCTAGAGAGCGATCGCTCACCAAAATAGAACGAATGGCGGCAAATTCTCCTACTGGATAATTTGAATACTTTTCAAATAGTAACTCTGCCACAACCAGTCGAACTACTGCATCACCTACAAATTCTAACTGTTCATAGTTATGTATTGAGGAAACTGTAGAATGGGTTAAAGCCAAATCTAGTAAATTCCATTTTATTGCTGCTTGTTGAGGTATAGATAACTTTTCTATTAGAGATTGAAGTTGCTTTTGGCGAGGATGATATATTTGAGTCATTGTTTGGATGGTTTTGGTCTCTCCCAATTTATTTGTTTACTTTTAGGGTTAAGGAATAGCAAAAAATAAATTATCCAATTTTTGGACTCTCCCTATTCCCTACTTCCTGCTTCCTACTTTGCTAATTTTAGTGCAATGGAATATTTGTTTACTATTAGAGTTACATTATAATTATTACATACAGAAAGGTGGAGAAGATAATCGATCTAGGGTCTAAATTATCAACGCCCAAAAAACTTACCAAGGATTACCAATTAATGTAAAAGCTGACCAATAATAAGGATGGGAAAAAATTTCATTACCAAACTCTGACAATTCTAGGGGTGGTTGTAACTGCTTCATAAAAACGATATAAAATGTCGCATTATGACATTTTACTGTTTACTTCCTGCTTTCCTACGGAATGCTATGCAAACAACTTCTGATGATACATAGTTTTACTCCACAGGTTAGTATAGAAATCCTAAATGATACTAGAGAAAGCTTGATATTTACTCAAATTGGGCACACTAAATAACCTATACTTAATAGACTTGTCGCTTTATAACTTCAAAAACCCCCAAAAACCTTGTTATATAAGGATTGTAGCTATTGGTGGCTAAAAAGGCCTTGAAATTATTGCTCTGTCTAGGTTGGAGCGATTTTTTCCCTCTATTTAGCGACAACTCTAATAAATAGTTCAAAGATTTTTTTTGTGATGGCAAAGGAGCGACATCGTTGGTGTAATTGTCGAAGCAGTTTTTTGGCTTGTCCCCAAATATTCTCTATGGGATTTTCTGATGGTGCATATGGTCCAAAACGCAAACAATGAACTGTAATATTTGTCTGAGTATTGATTGTGGCAAGAAACTTACGAAACTCTTGGGAACGATGGTAACTGGATCCATCCCAAATCAGAACAATTTTCGCTTCCTCACTTTGAATACGTAAATGCTTGACAAAATCAATTGTTGCTTCCGTGTTAGCTGTTTGATAGGCACTAAGTATTACTTCTTCACTTTGGCAATCTAAAGCTCCATAGTATGTCTGGGAATCACGATAGTTGTCTACCTCTACCTCTCGTCTTTCCAGGCGATCGCCCCATTCATAACCACAAATATCTTCAGCACAAACATCACATTCATCTAAAGCAAACACTCGAATTAAACAATTTTAAATTTCTGATATGATATTAATCCTAATTACTTAGGAGTCAGTCCTCAGGAGTCAGGAGGGAAGAAAGAATAAGAAACCCTGAGTAGAAGGAGAAAGTTTTTTGCTGGCCCTCTTATCCTGAATGATATCATACCTCAAATCAGCAACGCCAAACCTTAAAGTATACTATTATTTTGCTATTTTGTCATTGAAGCATCTTTATCCTGTTGTTGAAACTGTGGCACACTAAGACTCTTAACACCTGTTTCTCCATGTCAATTTTTAGCGATCGCCTGATGGTCTGTGATGATAACTTCTTGCCTATGAAACTAATACACCATTTTAAGCTTGACGCGCCACTACTGGATCTACTGAAGTGCGGCATGGGGCAGGTTTATCTAAATTTAATGTTGAGCAAGACTAATTTAATGCAGAACCCGCCTCTACTATTACACTATTTTATTTAGATGAAACAGTCTACTACACAGAAAAATAAAAATGCTGAACAGTTACAAAATTATAGATGCAGACTCCCACGCTATCGAACCTTCCCAGATGTGGGCCAAATACCTCGAACCTCAATTTCAAGACTTTGCCCCCTCAACCGACATGAAAATCAAAGGACAACCCATCACCGAAAAAATCTCCCAACAAGTAGAACAAGAGGGAAATAGGCAGATGATGGAGGCTCACCCCCATGCTTATTTAAACCACTACGACGTGGAATCCCACGTCCAAGCAATGGTATTGATGGGAATAGATATAGCCTTTATTTATCCCACTTCCGGACTGTGGTTATTTGCCATCGATACTTTCCCCCCAGAAGTCATCGGAGCTTTTACCCATGCCTACAATACATGGCTGTATGAAGAATTTTGTAGCTATGACCCCAGTCGGTTAAAAGGAGTAGGAGCAATGAATCTCCATGACCCCCAGGAGATGGTCAAAGAGCTACATCGAATTGTAAACTTTGGCTGGAAAGCAGTTTTTTTACGCCCTAACCCTGTCAAAGGCAGAATTTTGAGCGATGCGGAATACGAACCCTTTTGGGCTGCTTGCGAAGAATTAGATATAGCTGTAGGCATTCACGAGGCAACCCACGGTCGCTTACCCACCACAGGAGCAGATAGATTCAATAGTCGTTTTGCCCTCCATGCTTGTTCTCACCCCATGGAACAGATGATGGCATTATTGGCCTTAATAGAAGGAGGAGTATTAGAGCGTTATCCGAAGCTGAGGGTAGGATTTTTAGAATCTGGTTGTGGTTGGTTGCCCTATTGGTTATGGCGGTTGGACGAAGAGTATAGAAATTTACATTGGGAAGTCAAAGATATGGTAAAGTTGCTGCCTTCAGAGTATTTTCGCCGTCAATGTTATATTGCCGTTGAGCCATCTGAACCTTATCTAACTCAAATTATTGATTACATTGGCTCTGAAAATTTAATATTTGGCTCAGATTATCCACACATGGATCATCACCCAGATATTGTGAAAAACATTGTAGAGCTTGAGAAAAATTTATCTCAGGAGATAGTTAAAAAAATCGTTTGGGATAATCCTAAATGTTTCTATAAAGTTTGAGGTGAAATGGGTAGGTTTCACTTTGTTAGGATATAATCTAAAAACCTTTCTCCTTTTTTGGAGAACTGGTATCATTGAACTAAAAATTTCAGACTCTTTTAGAGAAAAGATTTTTCAACTTTAATAAAAGATTATTAGAGGGTATCTGTAAATAAAACCTTAAGCCACAAGACGATTTAACATCAGTGACATCATGGCAATGTGAACGACAGCTTCACTCACTTCCGGTAAACCCTCGTAATCTTTACTGAGTCGTCTTTGTCGTCAAGGGCCAGCCTCAAGTTCTCTCAACTACCCAACGTCGAGGTTCAACCTCAAAACTTTTTTGAGAACGTTCAACCACCTCCAGGTAAAGCTCGCATCCACCCGCGACTTGCTGCAATCACTGTCCTCGATCACCTCTATCGGCCCAAACCTTTTGTAGAGTTGGAACTGACAGGCTTGATTCTGCCAGCAACATCCTTCCAGCTGTGACATCTGATATATTGGCAGCATGAACCAACACTACTAACACTAGCCCTAATGTCTCCACGCTCGATGTGCCGTTTCCGGCCTTTGACTTTTTGGCCTCCATCAAAGCCTCGCTCTGCTCCTCCTATCTCCGTTGTTTTCACTGATTGGCTATCAATTATAGCTCCAGTGGGTTCGGGGTTTCGTCCCTCTTGTTGACGGACATTAACCCGTAGGCTATGGTGAATCCGTTGCCAGACTCCTTGTTTTTGCCATTTTCGGAAATACCCATACACAGTCTTGGCTGGTGGGAAGTCATGGGGTAACAGTTCCCAGGCACAACCACTACGACTCCAGTAGAGAATACTATTAACAACTTCTGGTAAGTCCACTGTTTGTTTCCTTCCTCTGGATGTTTCTGATTTGGCCACAGGTAGCATGGGAGCTATGATTTTCCAAGCAGCGTTCGCGCAGCGTCCCGGAGGGAATCGCTTAGGTCTGTGGAATAGGCTTTACGAGTCATATACTCTCATGTTTGATATCTGGTTTACCATTTATATCATGTTCGGATGATAACTTATAATAAAACCAGAATCATTACAGTAGATGTATTCAAACTTTATGACCAAAAAGATGGCGCTCACCAACTACCTTTATGTTCAAGCGATCGCTTATAATTGAACAGCCCTAGTTTGAGGCCACCAATGGAAGCAAGTTAGTCCTTGTATTAAATCATGCTGTTTCATTAGTTGTTGGCACCGAAAGACTAATAGTTCTTCAAGTTCATCTAAAGAAAGGGGAGAGCTATTGGCCACAACTTCATTAGTTAAAGGCCACAAA
>NZ_JAAHGB010000128.1:0-9777 GCF_010672695.1 Okeania sp. SIO1H4 | reverse complement strand
ATGGAAAGATTTCAACACACAGCTAATTTATTAACTGTGGTACAAACCTGTCGTCGCCAGGGGCGTTCTGTGATTGAATTCTTTGAACAGTCTCTAGTGGACAGCGTTGTAGGCGATCCCTCATCAACTCTTTCTCTTATTCCTATTTTGCATACCTGAATCCTTACACTTTAACTTGACCATTTTCCAGCTTTAAAGCTTGTTTAGGATAAGTTATTACTCCCATTCCCCCCTTTTTGCGATATTTTGGTAGTTGGGGTTTATCAGTTAATTCTCCTTTGAGATACTTCTGAGAAAGTGCTTGATAAGACTTAAATGCTTCTGCTACTCCTCTAAGAGTTTGTTGTGCTGCTTGAGAATACAAAAACTGATAATTACTATTGGACTTTAACTTCTTTTCTAAGTTGTATTTGCCCGGAATCTTACCTAACTTAAAATACCACTGCCTAGCCAAATAAATCCCACAATTAATGAGTTTATTTGCTGTGGTACATAAGTATTCTAAAAACGGGATAGTTTCGGGAATTTTAATTAACTCTTGCTGACATCCATACATCTTTGATTACCTCCTTTAATAGGATAACATTAAAGAAGAGAAAATGAAAAATTTTTAAGGCGATTAAAATCCCCCGTTCGTTTTTCATCCACGCTTTAAAAAGACGTGGCTTTCAAGCTCTCGTCCATCTTTCGTAAAATTTTCCACTAAGATTATGATTATTAAGTCAATACTGAAAAATCAAGTATTGCCAAACTAAATCCTTTGTGGTTTGATTGTAAATGGTTATCCAGTTCATACTTTATATATTCCGAAATAGTATAGTTATTATCTTACAATTGAAATCTTGGGTAATTGTGAAATTTTCTACTAAGATTACTATTAAAGTCAATACTGAAAAATCAAGTATTGCTAAACTAAATCCTTTGTGGTTGGATTGTAAATGGTTATCCAGTTCATACTTTATATATTCCGAAATAGTTTATGAAAGATACAAATACTGAACCAGATAAAGTTGGTACAACAGAAGCAGCATTTCTTCTAAATATTTCTACTGCTAGACTCAGGTTACTTTTGAGGCAAGGTCGTCTCAAAGGAGCTAAAAAAGTCAAACGGTTCTGGGTAATTCCTTTAAATAGTAAAGGAATGCCAGAAATTACCCCTGGTCGTCGAGGTCCTCAAGGAACTTGGAATAAAGGATTCCGTACAGGCAATACTTTTATCCATGTGCTGCGAAGAGAAATTGACTATAACCGAGACCACGGTACTTCTCTTCCAGCAGTATCTGTCAAACAAGGAGGCAAAAACCATCGCTGCCACGAAGTAGAAATTCTGGGAAATTGCAAAATCGTCTATAGACCTCATAAACCTAACAAAAGTCAAGCTGGTGGTGCGCGGCTGTGGATTGAGGTAGAGCCTGATATTCAAATAATTCGCAAGTCTTTCCCAGATACAGAACTAGAGGAAAATCAACCTCAAGGCTTTGGTTAGCTTTAAGTCTGATTGTTAGTTAAACCGGATTTTTCTCTATTTAATAGTAATAGTATCGGTGTTGCCTTCCTTGACTTTTGGGTTGACACTAGAGATTCTTATGGAAATAATTCTGATATTTCTATGAGTAACAACCTTCCTCAAAATTCTCTTTTTAGCCTGAGTGAGCGATCGCTCCTATCTATATATTTTATTTCCTCTGACAATTTTTCTTCTCCAACCTCTGGAGTCTTGTAATTCTGCTTTTCCTGTGCCAGAACTCCTTTTTCTAGATGCTGGCAAAATTTGAGATTTAATAAAAAAAAATTTTTTATCTGAATATTGGAGATTTGAGAAAATTTGCAAAGTAGTCTATCAATGCTCTTTGATATTGACATACTCCCGACGTTGCTATATTCGCGACAACGCGGGATTCTTCAGCCAGAGAAACCCTGACCGCTGTTTCGTGTGAGGTGATGTTCTCCCCCTGTGTTGACAGCAATCCAACCCACCCCCATCCCCTCCCGGGAGGGGAGCTAGAGGGGTGGGTGAGTTATAGTCTCTATCTAGTTCTTGGCCACAATAGCTACAAGAATGCCAGCGCTCTGACAAGCTCTTAGAAACTCTGTTTAGACACTCCCAACAATGTTGAGATGTACCTTTTGGCTCTACTTTGATGACTGTATATTTAATTGTCAATATCTATGAACATGGTAAGCAAGAACGTGAAAATATCAGGAACGGGCAAGATGCCCATTCCACAAAACTATTAAAATCCCAAGCGCATTTATGCAACGCCACATTTCTAAATGCTCAAACGAGTGTCAGAGATTACTTCTGACTTCTGACTTCTGATTTGTGCGTAGCGCATATTTCCCTCCTTCTCAACCATAGATAGTAATATCATGTCCGGATAATTAGTTATAAAAAAAACTTTCTCCTTCAACTCCAGTTCTTCCTCTTCCTTCTTCCTTCTTCTTTCTTCCCTCCTGACTCCTGAGGACTGACTCCTGAGGACTCCGTAGTTATTTATTTATAACTGTTCAACCGGACATGATATAAGGGAGGAAACCCAACCCCGGAAAAACTATGGACTCAAACGTTGATAAACTGTCGCCAAACCATCTACATCCCCGACATTACCTGGAAATAAAACAACAGGTAATTCAGGAAATTGAGGATGCTCTGCGGGAGTCCGCACCATCGAACAACCAGCTAATACCTGACCCAATAATCTAGCAGTAGTTAAAGCCAAACCTTTACTTACAGTATCATTAGAGGTAATCCCACCTTTACTGATCAAAAATCCAATATCCTCGGGCAAACCCCGGACAATATCCATCAATAACTCGGAGACTGCCACACCAAACTCCAAACGCACTTGCACATTTTCAAAAGTCAATTCTTCACGACTGGTATAAACCACAGGTGTTTTCCCTTCTGCATGAACAGCATGAACTTTTTCGAGAATATTTTTGAGTAAAGTTGCTCTGTTCTTCTCAGACTCCTCAACTAAATGAGACACATTTACTTCTACACCCACTACATCAGACTCTTGTAATAATCTTTCCAACTGTTGGGTAGATTTCTTAACATGAGAACCCACAATAATTACACCTGGTTTCCCACTCCTAACATATTGCCTCATCTCTTCAGCAGCTATAGGTTGATTTCCCAAAGCAGCTAAAGAAGTTAAAATACTTGCAGCACTCCGCAATAGAAACTTTTTACCTTGACTAGCTGCTGCCAACAAATCATTGGCAAACTTGTCTAAGTCGGCTTGAGTTTCACCATCGACAACTCCACATTGGTTGCCAGTCATTTTGATCAAACGTTCTAAACTACCAGAGCGAATATCATCAAGTCTAAATTTTTCTACAGTTTCTGCTTTGATTTGACCTTTGGTTTTTTCTTCCACATAATCAGGTAAATAACTATAGGTGTAGCCAAATACTGAATCTTTGGCAAATTCTGTTTCGTGAACTGGAGTTTCTACACCATTAACCATTAAATAGTGGGTACTGTTGCGGGTGACTCTCCCACCTTCAAAAAATGCTGGAACTAGGAAATGCGCATCAAATGGACCAAGTTCGGCTGCTATGACATCTGTTTCTATGGGATAATGACCCCGTAAAGTAGAGTCAGAACGACTAACGACTAAGAAATCTTGGATATTTGATTGAGCGATCGCTTCGGTCAAGTTATGTGTAACTTCTCGTGTCACATTGGCTGCTTGGTCTGGGGTCAGGGCGCGAGTATTGGAGAGGATAAAAAATATGGGAGATTCATCAAGTAATCCTAATTTTAGGGTTTCTACATCCCACTTAGTTAGAAGTAGACAACTATGAACAGTTTGGGAACCTGTTGGGTCATCATCTAGGACAATAATTTTTGGTTGGCTGTTAGTCATATTTTTTTTGCTCATTATCTATAGAAGGCTATACCGAGATTCTCAAAAAAGTTTTTCTCAGCTTTCACTACTATATCTATAGATATGTCTCTATTTGATTAATTTTCTTCCTTTTTCTGTGTTGCTTATAAATTTTAAAACTAAAAAAGGAATAATTTTGATATTGCTCGGAGCGGTCGTACTAAAGAAATAAAACATTTATTGCACATCAGAATCACTTAATTTTTGAAAAATGAGGAATATTTTTTCGATTGATTAAACATTGGACATCAGTATAGTAAGTTGAGCTGCAGAACATAATTGCAAATTTTATTAACATTCAACTCTAAGTTTGAGCATAATCAGTATAGACAGGACTTACGCAACGATACTAACTATAGTGATAATATCCTGAAAATCACCAAATAATATACTATTTAGTAAATTTAAAATATTTCTAGCATTATTGATTGATTTTTTGCCCATTGTTTTAGTCTTTTGTTAGTCTTGAGAAAAATTTTTTTTTTAATGCTTAATGAGCTTGCTTAGTTTAACACTGAAATTGATTTTAGGTTTTCAGTCTAATTTAGGTTTTATAACTTAATTAACTACATTTGTTAATATACGAACTTGTTACGACTTGTTACAATACGAAATAACCTTATTTTCTGTCTTCTTATTTTTTGTATCTTCATTTCCAAACAAGTAGTAGTCAAAATCAAACCAAACTGTGTAGACCCCATTTTTACTATGGTTTATAAAAATACTAAATTTATCTACATCATTAGGAGGATATTTGAATTCCCGATCATCTAAAACTTTAGAGTCAGATTTTTGAGTTAAACTAGCAGTGTATTCAGACTCTTTCATAACGTCAGCACTTAAATCAGGTACATTAGTAAATTGGGGACATTTTGAGTAATCCCAATTAAGAGTTAATCTTTCGACAATAAAAGTACCACTAATATTTTGATTACCGATCATTATGTCGGCATAACTACTGCGGCTATCTATTTTATTCATATTATATGTAACTGTAGGTTCATTATATGTAACTGTAGGTTCAATATTAGAATTATCAAGAGGTGGTTTTTCACCTGTAGTTGTAGTTGTAGTTGGAGGAGTTGTAGTTGTAGTTGTAGTTGGAGGAGTTGGAGTTGTAGTTGTAGTTGGAGGAGTTGGAGTTGGAGATGATGCAAAGTTAAGAACAATACCAAGCACTAGAAGAAATAACCCTATAGGAATAGTAAATCTTTTTTGTTCTCGTGAAACCTCAATTATACCACCTATTTTTGTGACAAATCCTAAAATAATAATCAATAGTCCTGCCACAATTAGCATGGTTGGCATTTGCAAATTAAGTAATACCTTTATTACATCTGTCATGTTTTCTAAGTTCTTTAATTGTAGAATTTGACAACTTTAATTTTATTCATAACTTAACTCACTGCAAGTTTCAAATGCAAAATCAGGTTCAGTACCAGGAAGTGCTGCACAGATTCACACAACAAAGCCCAACAAAGCCATTATTCTGCTCAAAAATAAACTCACTGTAATCAGCTAAGTAATCAAGTCCTACTAAATTTAGCCAAATCTCTAAACTTAACCAGACTGTTATTTTGACCAATAAAATTTTCCATCTAACTTGCATGGGAGTATTCTCCTCAAATCTCACTGTCTGAATAACTGAAGTCAGAAGTGGGAGAATTGAACTCCCACACTTGGATAATACAACCTAAAAATCGTTAATGTGTAATCATAATGCTCATCAGAGCATACCAAGTTAAAGGACCGACAATGCCATCAACTTCTAAGCGGCTATTTTTTTGGAATTCCTTGACAGCTGCTTCAGTGTTGGAACCAAAAATACCATCTCCAACTAGAGAATAGCCCATTTCATTCAGGATAATTTGCAGACGTTCAACATCATCACCGCTGCTACCCTGACGGATAGTAGGAGGCAGTAAAGCTTCCCAAGTTTGAGAACCAACTATACCATCAACTGTTAAATTTCGGTCTTTTTGGAACTGCTTAACTGTAGTGTCAGTGCTAACACCAAAGATACCATCTTCCACTAAAGAACCATAGCCAGCATCATTGAGAAGGCGTTGTACCAGAGTTACATCAGAACCGGTGCTTCCGTTGCTTAAAACTGGTAAAGAAAAAGAACTTGAAACACTTAAAGTCATTGTTAATTCTCCTGTATTAGGATAGATGAGTATGAGAAATTAGATCGATTTGGTCAGGAACCCCAGGGCTAAAGTCCAAGAGTTTGTACATTCTTGTTGCGATCGCTCCAAGGAAACAAGCCAACACCTGACCGAATAATTAATAATTAATAATTAATAATTAAATAATTCTGGTTTAAAACTGACCCTTTTAAGGGGAAAAAGCAGTCGATCTTCGTAGCTTCCCGAAGGGTGGGATGGCGGGGTCTCGGAGCCATATCCATGAGACCAAGAGAAAAGAAATAATATTTCCTTATCTTCAATTCCGTAACGGTTAAAACCCGAGGTAATTATCAATTATCCATTATCAATTAATGAATAGCTTAAGATATCCTTTGTCTACATTAGGGGAAAAAGCGGTCGATCTTCGTAGCTTCCCGAAGGGTGGGATGGCGAGGTCTCGGAGCCATATCCATGAGACCAAGAGAAAAGAAATAATATTTCCTTATCTTCAATTCCGTAACGGTTAAAACCCGAGGTAATTATCAATTATCAATTAATGAACAGCCTAAGATATTCTTTGTCTACATTATCGGCAAGGGTTAAAGTTCTGATTGCCACGCTCTCGCTCTCAATAATATTCTTGGGAATGCGACCGCCAGTTCCATGAAGAACGAACCGGAAAGTTAAACACGGGAGCGTGGGTTAAGCCAGTACTTTCTAAAAATCGTTAATGTTGAATCTGATTGCTCATCAGAACATACCACGTTAAAGGACCGACAATGCCATCAACTTCTAAGGACATCTCTGTTTGGAATGCCTTAACATATGCTTCAGTGTTTGAACCAAAAATACCGTCTACAACTAGAGTTCCATAGTTCGTTTCATTCATGGTAATTTGCAGACGTTTAACATCATCACCGCTGCTACCCTGACCGATAGTAGGAGGCAGTAAAGCTTCCCAAGTTTGAGAACCAACTATACCATCCACTATTAAATTTCGGTCTTTTTGGAACTGCTTAACTGCGGTGTCAGTGCGAACACCAAAGATACCATCTGCCACTAAAGAACCATAGCCAGCATTATTGAGAAGGCGTTGTATCAGAGTCACATCAGAACCGGTGCTTCCGTTGCGTAAAACTGGTAAAGAAAAAGAACTTGAAACACTTAAAGTCATTGTTAATTCTCCTGTATTAGGATAGATGAGTATGAGAAATTAGAGCGATTTGGTCAGGAACCCCAGGACTAAACTCCAAGAGTTTGTACATTCTTGTTGCAGTCATATCTAGAGATGTAGCAACAAGAGTGTTTAAGTTTTAATAAGTGTATTTGAAGATAGCATCACCTAACGCTTTCCATGTTTGGGGACCTACCACTCCATCTACTGTGATGTCAGGTGATGGAAAAGGAAAAATGGCGTTATAATTTTCCTGAAACTCAGTTACTATTTGTTGGCATTGATTATCGTACTGAGCATCAAATTTCACATTACTTGTAATCAGAGATGGTCTACCTTGTTGGAAACCAAACCAATAGATTGAGGATAGTAACTGTTCAAGAAAGCGAACAGCATCTCCACTATCCCCTTCTTTTAATACTGGCAAAGTTGATACAGTCATTTGAGAAAATTCCTTAGTTTAGTTGAAGATTAGGTTAGCAATCAGTAATCAGTTTTCAAGTCGTATAATGGGGATTTTCACCCCCGAATTTTAGCTGAAGACTGAATGCTGGTAAAAAAATGGTTTGTTGATAGCTACTTTAGCCATAGCTATGGTTTTGTTAGTTTTGATTAGTGAATTCAACTCTAAACATTGATAGATTCTAATTTTGCCCAAGTTTGGGGACCAACAATTCCATCCACAGTTAAACCAGAGGATTTTTGGAAATTCTTCACAGCTTCTTCTGTTGCTACACCAAATATTCCATCAACTACCAAAGAACGAAATCCAGCAGCCTTTAACCATATTTGTAGATATTCTACATCTTCTCCAGTGCTACCAAAATACAGAGTAGCGCGGGCAATTTTCCCTGTATCTATTAATCCCCAAGTTTGGGGACCCACAATTCCATCCGCAGTTAAACCATATCGTTTTTGAAAAGCTATGACAGCTTCCTTTGTAAGATTACCAAATATTCCATCAACTACTAAGCTATTATTAGCAACAATGGCATTCAAAACTGTTTGTAAATATTTCACATCTTCACCAGTGCTACCAAGGGTAAGAGTAGCACGAGTAGTAGTTGTTTGAGTTCCAGCAAGCATAATTTTCTCCTTGTTTTTTGAATTGAGCAGGACTTAGGAAGTAAATCTATATATAGCGCATTAATTGGTCATTTCCCAGATAAAACCACTATATTAAGTGCTTTTATGTAAGTCCTGCTCTATATTTTTATCATCTCCTAGTTTTTGGGGAAGTGGGAAAATGTGCATGAGTTATCACAATTAACTTTTTATTGTGGGTGGAGGTGAATTTTCTTACACAATTAACTTTTTATTGTGGGTGGAGGTGAATTTTCTTACACATTGATTAGCACTCAGCGGTCACATTCTGCCATTACAGCAGTTTTGGAACGTAATGGTGGGAATATTAGGAAAGCCCAAAGTTTTAGCCGTCATGCTGACCCCAAGACCTTGATGGTGTACGATGATAATCTCCAGCAGCCACAAGCTGAAATGTCTGACCTATTGGAGTTTTGATGAAATATAAAATTACTTATTCTGCTGATTTCCGTTCTGGGCTGGACATTAAAACTGAATTATAACAAAGCTTTCAGGAGATGTAGCCTGATTTTACACGAACCCGTGCCCCGACTCGTAGTATTATGGTACTTGAAGCATTGTTCGGAAAAGCGAGGAATTATGAACCCTGATACAGAGAAACTGATGCAGCAATTAGAACAGCCATACGAAGGGGCTGAAATGAAGTCTTTGTATACGGCTGTGGTCACTGTAACACCGGGGCAAGAAGAACACGCCCGGATGTCAGGTCATGCGGAAAGTGAGGATGGATTATTAGCCTTAGAACTGGCGATGCCTCAAGAGCTTGGTGGTCGGGGTCAAGGAACCAATCCAGAACAACTGTTTGCTGCTGGATACGCCGCCTGTTTTCATGGGGCACTGGCTTTGGTTGCCAGAAAGATGCGGGTCGATGCGTCTAAGGCAACGGTGACGTGTCGTCACTCTTGGCAGAGATCCAGCAGATGGTGGATATAAGCTTGCTGCTGAGTTAAAAGTGGAAATGCCAAACTCAGAGCGTGAAACATCGGAGCAGGTCGTTGCTCAAGCTCATCAACTCTGTCCGTACTCAAAAGCGATTGCTGGTAATATTGACGTGAAAGTGGCGGTAGTTTAATTCTTGAGTTTTGAAGGTACTTTAACTGCTGTAGGTCTTGCTGCTAATGATGCATAGACAAGATATGTAGAAAATAGGACATAATGTCAAGCTTTATTGCAGCGAACGCGAACAAAAAAAATAGCCCCTAAGTATATAGGGGCAACGCAACAAAACACACACAAACACATACAATAGACTTGTCGCGAAATAAAACCTTAAAGTGAAATGGGAAAATTCTGGTTTTCACTGATTAAATTATCCTGCCATTAAGTAGAAATTCCAGAGTCCAGCCACAGTGAACATGAAGCGATCGTCGCGCATCTTTAATGTGATTTCGATACAATCCTCTCCCTGCATTATATCTCTTCACGCCAGATATTGTATGTTCACATTTGACGCTAACGCTACTTTTCTCTCTAT
>NZ_JAAHGB010000127.1:0-9975 GCF_010672695.1 Okeania sp. SIO1H4 | reverse complement strand
AGCCCAAGGTACATTACCTGTTGCTATTCCCTCTGGTAAAGCACATATAACTGAATATGAATGGCCAATACTAATGGGTTTATTTCCTTTAATTGGATTAGGATAATGGATAAAGGTTTTGTCTGCTGAAAAAATGACTCGAAGGAATCTTATTGATGAGTTGGAGAGAGTTGTTCATTCCCTTCAAGAAAGTTATTTAGATATTTGTTTTGGTGGAGAAATTGAACCAGACCCATCCTATGATCTTCAGGATGATAAATAATGTGAGAAACGAAGATAATTCCAGATTTGATTTCTAATACAATCACCGATTAGTTAGTGTAATACTTACGCTAACCACTTTTTCTTTTTGTCCAAAGTCCAATTATCAGTTATCAGTGGGAAATTTTGTAGGGGCGGGTTTTTTCTAGAATCTCGATACATGACATTAATTTACCATTACCCGCCCCCCTTCAGTAGCAACCTTTAACCTATTATCTATAATAGGAAGTATAAAATAAGAAGAGCAACTTTACCCTATTAGCTTGAGACATGACAAAATCTAATACTATTGACAAAATTCCAACTCAGGTTAACATAGAAAAATCAGAGGAAAAAGTAGAATCCCAGAATTTATATCTGCGCCTATTTAGCTATGGTTTACCATATAAAACACCGTTTTTACTAGGCATATTATTAACAATAATTGCCTCATTTATTACTTTCTTTGTCCCCCAAATTAATCGCTATGTTATTGATGTAATTATTCCCGCAAAAGAATTCAATATGCTGCCTTGGGTAGCAGCACTTATCCTATTGATGAGTTTAGTAGGAGGTATATTATCTTTTTTGCAATTGTATGCGATAAAAATATTTGGAGAAAACACAATTAAAAGTATTCGCATAAAGCTATATCAACATCTTCAATTTTTGTCCATTAGTTATTTTGAAAATCAACGTACTGGTGAATTAATATTACGATTGGGAAGAGATGTAGAAATAGTCGGGCAATTACTGAATTCTAATTTAATCGCAATTCTAATTGATAGTTTTGCTTTTATTGTCGTTTTTATTTATTTATTAATCAGTAATTGGCTTCTAGCAATAGCGATCGCCCTGACTTGGCCTTTGATAATTTATCTTTTACAATTTACTCAGAAAAGACTCAAAAAAATATTCCAAGATACGAATCGAGCAAGAGAGATAATTAGCAATCATTTACAAGACACTATATCGAATATTACAATCATTAAATCTTTTGGTAACGAGCAGTATGAAATTGACCGATTTAGTGAATATAGTCATAATTATATGGAGAAAAACCTCCAGGCAACTCGATTTTTAGCTATATCTACACCAGTAATTAATACCCTGAATAAACTAGGTAATGTCATTGCATTAGTTTTTGCTTCTTGGGGAGTAATGGTTGGTAGTTTGACTATTGGAGAATTAACAGCTATTTTGAGTTATGTCACCCTTCTAAATAAACCAATTAGTCGGTTTAGTGGGTTAATCAGCATGATTCAAAAAGCAACAGTATCAGCTCAAAATATTTTTTCAGTTCTAGATACTAAACTGGAAGTTATTGATAAGGAAAATGCTATTGATTTAACCTCTATTCAGGGTAATATCAAATTTGAAGAAGTGGGGTTTGGTTATCAAGATAGAGAGTTAGTTATTGAGGATTTCAACTTAGATATTAAACCAGGAACTTCAGTAGCTTTAGTAGGTTCTTCCGGTGCTGGAAAAAGTACAATTGCTAAAATAGCAGCACGTTTTTATGACCCGAAAAAAGGGCGAATTTTAATTGATGAACACGACCTAAGAGATGTAAGTTTAAATTCATTGCGATCGCATATTGGCATTGTTCCTCAAGAAACATTACTGCTCTACGGTACGGTACGAGATAATATTATTTACGGTAAGTTAGATGCGACAGATGAAGAAATTGAAACAGCAGCAAAAGCGGCTAATGCTCATAACTTTATTATGAGTTTTCCTGATGGTTATAACTCTATTATTGGCGAGCAAGGAGTGAAATTATCAGGAGGACAGAGACAAAGAATAGCGATCGCCCGAGTGTTGCTAAAAAACCCTCAAATTGTCATTTTAGATGAAGCAACTTCAGCTTTAGATTCTGAGTCAGAAAAATTAATTCAAGAGTCTGTAAATAATCTTTTTCAAGGACGTACTAGCTTGGTTATTGCTCATCGACTTTCAACTATTTGTGATGTAGATTTAATTGTAGTTCTGGAAGAAGGCAAAATTGTGGAAATGGGAAATCATGCAGAATTAATTGCTCAAGAGGGGAGATATGCTTATCTCTACGGACTACAATTATCTGAAAATAAATAAGTATTTCCTCCCGAATGCTGCGCAAACAGCGGTCAGCTATCAGCTTTATTCTCTTTAAAGGAGAAAAAAGCAATAGCTGAATGCTTACTAAAATAATCAGAGTTAAGGTTTAGAAGGAGCGCAATTATATTAATAATAATGAAACTTGATATAATACCAATTTAAAAAAAGAATGTTATCAATAATTGGGTCAGCTAAAATGCTGGAAGTCAGATTGATCTTTGAGAAAAAGAATATTGTTTGACCCTAAAAAATGATATTGAAGCTATTCCTACTGGCTACTGTACGGGCGAATGGCCATCTGGCTACTGTAGTTAGTCAATATATTCCAGGTAAAACCAAATAACTTGCCCCCTTGTTGGACTTCTAAACGTGGATGAGAGTATTGATGAAGAGCTTAATGTTACTTTTAGCACTAACTCAGGAGGGATAAACCGATGCTGCTTTTAATGATTTATTAAAATTAATTCAAGTCGAATATATAATGTACGACCAAATTTTAGACTTAGATTGTCCATTTTCTTTTGAGTGCTTGTATAGTCATCCTGGTTCTCTTATTCCCTACGACCAGAGCGGTACTCGCAAACAAGTTGCAATTATTGGCGGAGGAATTGCGGGACTTGTTAGTGCTTACGAACTAAGTCAACTCAACCATAAAGTTACTTTATTAGAAGCTGATTCTCGTTTGGGAGGAAGAATTAAAACTCATTATTTTAGGGACGGGACTTATGGAGAATTGGGTGCAATGCGAATTCCCGCAAGTCATGGTTGCACTTTACACTATATAGATAAGTTTAAGTTACCTAAAAGACCTTTTATTAATTATAATCCTGCAGCTTTTTATTATCTGAGAGGAAAGAAGACTTGTTTAGATAGTTATCAAGAGTTGTTTTCTGTTTACAATTTAACCACTGATGAAAAAAAAGATCCTGGGATAATTTACGATGAGTTATTGTCAGAATTAATCGATTCTTTTTCCGAACAGGAAAAATGGGAATTATTTGCGCCAACTTTTACCAGCGATCGAGTTAGAAAATGGGATAATTTAACAGTTACTGAATTTTTTCACAACCATCTTTCTCCCGATGCTTTTCAATTACTAGGTCATGCTACTGGAGCAATCCATTATGAAAAAGTTTCTCTATTAAATGGTTTAATTGACTTCTTTGCTTGGCATCAAGTTGAACAATATGAGTTAATTGGAGGGATGGATATTTTAATTAAGGCTTTGGCTAAAAGAATATCAGGAAAAATCGAGACTGAAGCAAAAGTAACGAATATAGCAATCACAGATAAAGGGGTTCTAGTTGACTGGAATAAGTTGGATAAGCAACAGACTGCCGAATTTGACTATATTATTTGTACTGTTCCAACTACTGCTTTAGCTCGAATTAATTTTGACCCTATTTTGCCTAGTAAACAACAGGAAGCTATTAACAATTTAGGTTATTGTAGTTCTAGTAAAACTCTATTACACTGTACTGCCCGTCCTTGGGAATTTGCAGAAAATATTTATGGCGGGGGCAGTTTTACGGACTTAAATATTGAAAAGTGTTGGTATCCTTGCGATAATGCTCAATTAGATTCAAACAACTTTTCTCAACCTCATTTTGTTGCTAAGAATAAAGATATTTCCTATCAGCCATCTGTATTAACTGCTGCTTATCGTTGGGAAGATAATTCCAGAAAGTTTGTTACTTTAGATGAGTCAACTAAAACAGATTTAACTTTAGAAGAAGTTTCCCAACTACATCCCAATATTAAACAATATACTGATGATGTTGTTCATAGTATCTGGGATGAAGATAATAATCTTGGTTCTGGTTCTTATGCCTATTTTGCCCCTGGCGATCGGGAAAAATATCAACCTTTTCTTGGTCAACCTTATCCTATAAATAATCCCCGTGTATTCTTTGCCGGGGAACATTTAGGTATTAATCATGCTTCGGTTCAAGGAGCAATTCAAACAGCCGTTTCAGCAGTAATTGATATTCTGGAAAGTTCTATATTTTGAAATTGAGATACAATTAAAGATACAGATAGGAGGTTTTCAAAATGCCTAGTTTAACAGTAAAAGATTTAGAAAAGCTACAAGTACAACATCCTGATTATAGGATGGAATTAGTCAGTGGAGAAATTATTTTTATGAGTCCTTCAGGGTTAGAATCTGAAGAAGTAACAATAGAAATTGCTGCTCAACTTCGGAATTGGGTACGTCCTCGTAAATTAGGTAGAGTATCCGGTTCTAGTGCTGGTTTTCGTTTACCTAACGCAGATGGAGATGTTCGCACTTCCGATGCTTCTTTTATCCTAGCTGAACGTTTACCTCCCACTACAGAAGGTTACGCGGAGTTAGTTCCTGACTTGATGTTTGAAGTTAAATCTAAAACGGATAGTTTAACTAAATTATGTCAGAAGATACAGGAGTTTTTGGAATTGGGAACTAAAGTTGGGGTGTTAGTCGATCCGAGAACTCGCACCATGGAAGTTTATCGCCTTAATAGAGATAAAGTTGTGCTGGGGGATGGGGATGTGCTGCAAGTGCCGGAATTGCTTCCGGGTTGGGAATTGCCTGTGGTGGAAGTTTGGGCACCTGAGTTTGATTGAGAAGACTGTTTATTCTTCTCAAGTATTACGTTAAGTTTGAATGTTTAAAAGGTATTTCATATGATCGTACTCCTTATAAACGCCAATATACTGGATTTGCTGTTGAGTAAATTGACGTTTAAGAGAAAGCAAAAGCCATTAAACTGTGGAGCGACTAAGCTTTTCATAAATCCTCTCCGCCCGCTCAACCATTTTTCTATGCTCAGGAAAAATGTTAATTTTAACTTGCGTTGGTGGCAGAATTCCACTACTATTTTCTAAAGTTTTATACCATTTTGTATGAAATTCATAGTCTCTTGACTCCCACTGCTTCAATTTACCATCGTTCCAACCCAACATTCGAGGATCGAACTCAACCCCAATGCGTTGGCAATAACTAGCCAAAATTTTATCTGGATTCTGTCGGAAGCGATTACTCTCAACTACAATTGGTTGCTGTCCAAGTTCTTGAGTCACTATTTTGTACATTTCATCCAAAGAACTAAAGCCAAACTCCTCCTCTGTAAAGTTTTCATACAGTTTATAAAGTGAAGTAATTGTTTCTTGAGGGTGGCGAATAATGAAAGTATTAATGATTGAACCAAGAAAATATTTAAACTCCTTATCAATATAGGGAAGTGCCTGAAAAGCCATGTCTTTAAAGAAGACTAGGGGAGCCACCTTTGATTTAATCTCCTCAACTGCTGATTTGATGTCGTAGTTTTGTCGATCCTGACGATTCCCAAAGCTAGTGGATCGTCGCCACTTACTAAAATAATATATGTCGGCAAAGGGGGCATGTAGAACTACTGTATCGCAGCGTTGCATAAAAGTTTTTTTCAAAGACAGTAGAGGCAGATCTAGGAGTCCCCCACAATGCCACAATTTTGGGTTCATTTTTTGAGCATTCAACGATAGATTGCATTGATTTATCAAAGGTCTTAATTATTTAAATTGTTTGAGACAATTCTGGATTTACCGCCAAGTCAACTGCTACTCAAATCTCAACTTGAACTTGTATTGATCAAAGTTTCTTCGTCCAACCAAATAGTTCCAGTTGACATATGCTGCCCTAAGCTCCCTAGTTCCTGAAGTCGGTTCGTAAGCTGAACGTCCGTGCATTACTCTAGAATTTTGAATGACCTGACACTCTCCCGGTTTGAGACGGAAGTTGTATTGGTAATCAGGATTTTTCAGGTAGCGATGGAAGCTAGAGTAAGCTTGATAAAACTCTTCCATTTGGTTAAATGGTAGACTGGGTAGAAAGTTTTGTTCATGATGAAAGCAGACTTCCGCGATCTCGCCATTCTGATTGAGTTCTATGATGGGGCGTTTGTGAAAGAAAATATATTGATGATTGCGCTCAATTCGCCAAAAAGGTGCTGGGACTTTTGTCAAAATCTGGAAGTAATCTGGATGATTCTGGCGAAAATCTTGAGCTACGCGAAAACTATCTACAAGTAACGACTTGCCACCCGAAGTCTCGTTTTGTACACAATAGAGAAACTTCGCTAAGCGAAAACACTCCCAGGAGCTAAACGCATTATGAGGTTCCAGAGCAGCACCAGTCAGGTACGAACGTTTTTCTCCGGTCGGTATATCTTTTACTGTATAGAACTTTTCTCCGTTTTCATTCAGGATGATCGGACCTAAGGAGGAGATAAAGGACTCCAAATTTTCAGATGCAATGTTCTCTATGATGACAAACCCCAGCGTAAATAACTGACTCATCCAAGTTTGAGGATCCCATGAAGAGTCGTACTTCTTTTGTGGGTTAGCTGCCAGCCAAGCTTTATCCCAAAGGATAACTTCTTGGTCAAAGGTTTGGGGCTGAGGATCGTAAGCATGAGTGAGCAGCCAAGAAATAGAAAAGATGCTACGGTGAGGCGGAGTTTCATCCCACTCAATTATTAGCTTGTCATCCTGCTCCTGAATCGATAAAGGTTTTGGCGGTGAGGTGCGATCGCTAATGTCATAAATTTTTCTTAGAGATTTGGCATGGTAAGACTGAGGAGAGTTGTCACGCAACCAACTGTAGTGAAAGCGTTTCCCCTCAATGAGTACAAAATTTTCGTTTTGCATAGGTCAAAACCTCTTAGTAATTATAAATGAGTCCATCTGACAATTTGTCAGAGTTAGTAAGCGGGAGTGTCTCACCTTCTTGCGATAAAAATATCAGGAACATGGCATTAAGATAAGCACAACAGGGAGCTAAAATAGTAAGCTACCTCAAGTTCACAAAGAAACTGGGGTTATTCAGCAAAGTAAAACTCTCGTTGCTCAAAGTTTCTTCGCCCAATGAGGTAGTCCCACTCCATATATGCTGTTTTTATTTCCCTACTTCCCGATGTCGGATCGAAAGCTGTCCTCCCGTGCAGGACTCTAAAATTTTGCACGAGTAGACACTCTCCTGGTTTGAGACGGAAGCAGTATTGGTAATCAGGATTTTTCAAGTAGTTAAAGAACCTTGAGTAAGCTTCATAAAAAGATTCCATTTGCTCGAATGGTAAATTGAGAATATAGTTCTTATAGTGGAAGCGGAGTGCAGCAACCCTACCTTCGTGATCTAACTCGATGATTGGATTTTCGGGACAGAAAAAATATTTAAGCTTATCGTTATACAACCAAAACTGTACTGGAGTTTTTACTAAAGTCTGGAAGTGGTCGGGATGATCCTGGCGGAAATCATTAGCTACGCGAAAACCATCCACAACCATAGAATCACCCCCCAAGGCATTGTTTTCCACACAATATAGAAACTGTGCTACGCGATTTCCTTGCCAGAAAGTGAAATCTGTATGGGGAGGAAGACCGTGAGCTGTTGCAAACAAGTCTTTTGCTTCCGGGGTTACCTTCACTGACGAAATTTTACCGTATTCTGTGTTGCGAATCGGCCCAATGGATGATATAAAAGAATCTAAATTTTCAGGAGCTATGTTTTGTAGAATTACAAACCCGAGCTTAAATAACTGATTTATCCACAATTGAGAGTTGCACGATTGGGTGTCAGGTCGATCTGGAGAATTAGCTTCAAGCCATAGCTTATCCCAAAAGACAATCTCGTTGCTGAAACATGCAGGTTTTGGATCGTAGGCATGGCGTAATAGCCAGGAGATAGAAAAAATGCTCCGGTGAGGAGGGTTTTCATCCCAGTCAATAATTAGTTGTCCATCTCGTTCCTCGACCGACAAAGGTTTTGGGGGTAAGACACTATCGCTAATGTCATAAAGCCTCTGAAAAGAGGTCTGATGGCGAGATTTAGGACTTGGACAATGGTCGCGCAACCAAGTGTAATGGAAGCGTTTACCATCGATAATGATAAAACGTTCATTTTGCATAAACTGAATTTTACAATCGCTATTTAGTCTGTCTTGATTTGTTGTCATGCTTTTTTCAAAATAGAATTCCAATTTTTTGAAGCATTATAACCGTACATATCTTGATAGTAAGCATCGATTAAGTACTCATCTTGATGCTTCATTAACCAGCTTTTCAATTCATCAAGCTTAGACCATCCTCGCTGAATTAATTCCTGGTCTTCCCAATCAGACCATACTTCCCACATGAACTTATTGGTGTCTTCGATAATCAGGTAATCTCCAGTTTGCAGACCATTGTGATGAAAATGCTTAAGAATACCAACTAGATTATCATGAACATCCTCTATAATTAACCAAGGATGAGGCAGTGAGACAAGCAACCCTGTGGGTAAAACAGCATTAATTTCTCGACAATCACCTTCTAAAAAATGAATTCTAGAGTCTCCTTTGGCTTTTATATCAAGCTGAGAAAGGTCGTTATCAACACAGTAAACCTCACCTTTAATACAAAACTGTTCCAACTGATCGGCTAACCAAATGGCACTTCCCCCTTTGAGCGCACCCAGTTCAATAATTGTCTTTGGTTGTAACTCGTAAAGCAGCATGGGATAAGCTGCAATTTGCATGGGGTCTTTTTCCAGAAGTACCCCTTTCCAAGTCTGTAAGTAGGCATTTTCTGTCAGAGGTCTCCAAGCCGACTTAGGAATATCACATCTATCTTCTCGGTCAGATATTTTGACAAACCTTTTATTCTCCGAGGTTTCTTGCTCAGATATAGTTAATTTGTCAATACTTTGATTCTTCATTACGATCGCTCCTTTTTGAAAGCCAGAAGATACATCAACTTGGCTTCGTCATAGATAGGAAAATACTCTTCACTGACTAATGTCCACGGTAATTTATCTAAGGCTGTCTGCATTTCACGGCGATAGTCTTCCCGTATCGTCAACAAAAAAATTCCCTCCTCCTTTAAAAAGCAGAATAGATTATTTAAAACCTCAAGACCAGCATGAGCATAAGCAAAAACTCCTGCTGCAATAATAGCATCAAAAGTTACTGAATTGCTAAAAATTTGGGAATCTTCTAAATTACACTGATAGAGAACCTTGTAAACTTCTCTCTCTTTAGCGATCGCCAGCATTTTTTCTGACAAATCAACAGCAGTAATATTTGTATATCCTTGTTGGGCTAAAGCTTCACCCACTAAACCCGTTCCAGCACCAGCATCCAGAATCGCGGTTTCTTTGTGAGGAAGCAGTTGGCTTAATGTTCTTGCTATATTACCAGGCATAAAAGACCAATCTTTTCTGACATCTGTATCATAAGTCTTAGCCCAACCATCATACTTATTTTTTAATTCCTCAGTGCTTTGAGTATCACAAATCCCTGATAACCAAGGTCTTGCTTCTAAAAAATCTTTGGATTGTTCTTCGCGCATCTTTAATCACTGCTCTATAAAACTGACACAAAGCGTCGCATAAAGTGACAACTCGATGTTTACTTCCTGCTTCTACTAAGGCCGTCGGCGGTTTCTCATCCACAGGCATTCACGGTCTAGCCGACCGCATTTCTTAAATTTATACTCTATCATATCAAATCCGGTAGCATCGGTATAAAAAAATTAAACCTGATAAATTAAGGGATGAATAGTAAGAGTTGGGCGATCGCCATGCCGAGATTGTTAAAGCTAGAACCACACAAAAGTATCGAAGAGTTGGAAAAACTCTACCGACAA
>NZ_JAAHGB010000126.1:0-10146 GCF_010672695.1 Okeania sp. SIO1H4 | reverse complement strand
AAATCACTTTTTTTTAGTGGTCACTTTTTGGGGCTGGCCTCTCCGATGCGATCGCACCTCTGAGTATTCTATCTCAGGAAGAGGGCATTGCTCCTACTGGTCACTTATTTCTGCCATCCTGCACTAGCGATCGCCACAAAAGGGGACGAGATTCAGTATTTCCTAATTCTCTAATATTTTGCCAAGTGTGCGGGTAGAGTTTTGTGGCGAAGGATGCCATCAACGGAACTACCAATACCATTCGCATAAACATTAGCAAAAATGAATTTTGTAGGGTGGGAGTGACAAACCTTCCTGTTTTCAAAATGCCCAAAATTTTCTGTTCGTTGAATAAAACTCTGACAATGACATTTTGAAAACAGAAACAGAATGATGCAAGTAGAACAATGAAAAAACCAAGCATTTGCTTTATAGCAAAGGACTGTTTTAAGACCTTGACTATTGTGGCATTAATTATATGATGTCTGGTGAATAACTTTTAAATAGATTAAGAGTTAGCCTTCTTTGGAGGAACTACGTTAACAGTTATAGCTATCAAAGGAAAGGGTGCAGAAATATCAAAAGCTTAAAACTCAGATAACGCAAAACTTTTCCTTCTTTCTTCTTCCTTCTGCTATATCAAGTGTATGATAGATGATAGCGAATGTTTACTCCGCGTCTACAGACCCGCCATGAATAAGCACTACACGCTTTTCAAAATATTGTTAATTGTTGAAAACCATAATCAGTATACTAGCAATTACCGGATTTGGTATAACTAGAAAATAAGAAAGTAGTTGATACAGCAGAAGTCAGGATGCTGGAAAACTTATATATCTGGTGCTGTGGATATGAAAGTACACAAAGGTTTACCTATTGCGACCAATACACTATGCTTCGCCACGTCCACTACCTCGTTCATCACAGTACACCCTAACTTGAGCAAAAGATTTTTGGGTATTTGAGGTTGAGTAATTTAGTTGCCAGCTACAGATATTACGGGATAAGATAGTCGAAATTACGATGGAAATATCAATAAATAGGTAGAGACTCATAGGAGTTATCTATTGTTCATACAAGGAGTTTCTACTACTAAATACGGAATTTATATAGTCTTTTCAGGATATAATTCAGTTTCTTTACCTATTCCAGGAAAATTGCGGCCAGATGGTCAATTATTTAGGTGATGAGGGATGAGCGATCGCTGAGTCTACTTGCTTCAACAAGATTTCTAAGGTTGAGGAGTTATCCAAAACTACATCTGCTTGTTGACACTTATTTTCTAGAGGCATTTGATGATTAATTCGAGTGTAAGTTTGTTCTTGACTTAACCCATCCCGTTTCATCAATCTTTCTATTTGTTGTTGAGGTGAAGTGTATGTAACCCAAATTTCTGTTACTAAATCAGTCATTTTGGCCTCAAACAGCAACGGTATTACTAATACTGCTGTGGGGTATTGATCGGAGGTCTGATACCCAGGTTCATTATTTTTTTTGACAAACTGCTGAATATTCTGCTCGAAGCAATCGCGTACATAAGGATGAATTTGTTTCTCTAACCAAAGTAACTCCTCTTGATTATTAAAAACAATCTCTCCTAATTTTTGCCTATTAAGATTACCATTAGGTAACAATATATCAGTGCCATAGTTTTCTATTATACTATCTAAAATCAATGAACCTGGTTGTACGGCTTTGCGAGCATAAATATCTGCGTCCCAAATTGGGAGATGGTAAGTTTTGTTCAGATAATTTGATACAGTCGTCTTTCCTGTACCAATACCCCCAGTTAAACCAATGAGACGCATCATCAAAAAGTCAAAAGTCAAAAATAAATAGCCAAAAGTTAATTATTTTTAGGCAGAGCCTAACTTTCAGTAGTTTAGCTTAATTTATACCATTTATTATCGTCGCTAGTTCCTTTGCTGGTAGTTGTAGGTGTAGAAAACAGGCGCGAGCAACCCTGACTTTTATCTTTCTGAAAAGTTACAAGCAAGTTATGAAAATTTTAGATTACAGTAGAAATGGAAATAGCTCAAACAGAAATTTTCAATATTTATTTTATTTTATGTTATTACAATAGCCAGAGTGGTTAGGACTTATGCTGATGATGAATCTTAGACTAAGCAATGTTTTTCCCACTGTTCCCTCTCTTGGTCGATTGGATATGGCGAAGTCTCCTCGCCATCCCACCCTACGGGAAGCTCCGAAGATCGACCGCTTGCCTCTGTCGCCGACGCGGGGTCGTACCGCTGTTCCCTATTTCCTGCTATAGATGTAGCTCATTAATTAAAGGACAAAAAATATTGACGAAAGAGTAGTTATATGATAAGCGATAAAAAATCACAAACCAATGAACTATGCACCCATCTATAAAATTTACCAGATTCTCATAGTTGTTCCCCTAACTGGACTTTGGGTATTGGATACTGCTGCCCTCCTACCATTCCATGACAACGAAAATAATGGTAGATTAGGAATGATTTCATGGAAAATTTTTTCCGCTAAAATCGCATCAGCTCAAACATCTACTCCATCAATAGTTCCCGAAGCAAATTCAACTAATACAGTAGTAACTCCGGTAACACCATCCCCAGATTCTTCCACAACTCGCTTTGATATTACAGGTGGGAAGCAATCACAAGATAATACTAATCTTTTCCATAGCTTTGAGAGATTTAATTTGGGAGAAAACCAAATTGTTAATTTTATATCTAACCCAAATATCAAAAATATTCTAACTCGTGTAACTGGTGGAGATGCTTCTGTAATTAATGGTCTAATTCAGGTAACAGGGGGCAATTCTAACTTACTGATGATGAATTCTGCGGGTATAATTTTTGGTGCAAATGCTAGATTGGATGTCCCTGCATCTTTTGTCGTAACTACTGGTTCAGGTATTGGTTTTGACTCTGGTTGGTTCAATAGCATAGGTGAAAATAATTACGATATTTTAACAGGAAATCCCAGTGCTTTTTCTTTCCCAATGACGAATCCTGGAGTAATTTTAAATGAAGGTGAGCTAACTGTTGAAGCAGGAGAAAGTGTCACTTTATTGGGAGGCACAATTATTAATACAGGTAAAATTTCTGCCCCAGGTGGTGAAATTACGATCTCCACAGTTCTTGGAGAAAATTTAGTCCGTATTAGTCAAGAAGGACGTTTATTAAATTTAGAAATAGCGACAGAGGATAGAGAAAGTTCTAATGATTTACCAGAAGAATTACACAGTTTAAATCCCTTATCTATACCAGAACTTTTAACAGGTAATAGTGAAGTGATGGAAATGGCTACCGGAGTTAGAGTTAATGATAACAATGAAGTAGTTTTGACAGGTTCTAATCAAGTAATTCCTACAGATTTAGGTACAACGATTGTATCTGGTTCTCTTGATATTTCTTTGGCAGAAAATTCGGAATTGGCAAATACAAGTAGAATCAATATTTTTGGAGAAAAAGTAGGATTATTTAATGCCAAACTGAATGCTTCTGGTATTTATGGTAGTGGCAATATTAGAATTGGTGGAGATTCTCAAGGTTTAGGAACAGTTCCTCGTGCTACTCGTACTTATGTAGATGAAAATACAGAAATATTTGCTACCTCTTTTAGGGATGAGGGTGGAAATATAGTTATTTGGAGTGATGAAGAAACTAGCTTTTTTGGCAAAATAGAAGCTATTGGTCGGATTGAAGAACAGTCTATATCGCTAGAACAAAACTCCAGTAAAAATCTAGTAGAAGTTTCTAGTCAAGGAAATTTAATTTTTGATGGTACTGTTAATTTAGGTTCTCCAGATGTGTTGGGCAGTTTATCATTTAAGGCTGAAAATATTAATATTGTAGATGCAAATATTGAGGCAGCAGATAATCCTTTAAAGGGGGAAACGGCAGCAGGATCTCAGATATCAAAATCATCAATAGAAAGCATATCAGATAGTACAAATATTACTTTTCAAGCGTCTGATAATATTACTGTCAACAATTTATCTGAAACTCAATTAAGTTTTGCTCAGACAAAAGGTGAAATCTCATTTGTCGCAGATAGTGACGAAAATGGTTTAGGGTCTTTGACAATACATTCAGAAAATACTATCAATACTCAAGGAGCAGCAGTTAATATTTCTGGCACGACGATAAATACTGGAAATATTAATACAGAAGGAGGAGAACTTAATATTACCAGTAGTCAAGGTTTTGTGATGACTAATAACTTATCTACTGCCAATTCAAATATGACAGTAGAAAGCAATGGTGGAGAGATTAATATTACGGCACAGGGAAATATTACGACTGGAGAAATTGATGCGAGTGGAGACTCTAGGGGTGGAAATATCACTATGAATGCTGCTACTAATATTGATACAGAAAGCATTAATGCTGAAGGTACGCAAAGTGGTGGAAATATTGATACTAGAGCTGGAAATACTCTCAACTTGCGAGGAATATCAACATCAAGCGGTAGTCGAGAAACTGGCAACATTACTATTACTGGAGATGAAATTAACCTTTTAGGTGGAGAAAACAGTGTCAGTAGCAATGGGAAACTCATCTTACAACCAGCATCAGAAAATCAAAATATTACTCTGGGAGGATTTGAAAATAGACAAGGGACAGACGGCAATTTGCCCCTACACCTGACAACAGGAGATTTAGCAACTTTGGCAAATGGTTTTGAGTCTGTTACTATCGGAAAATCTGAAAACTCTGGTAATATTACTATTGCTTCTACAGAAAACAACAATACAAATGGAGTTGTATTCAATGATCCCACAACTATTCAAGCAGAAAAAATTACAGGTACAGGTACAATAACTGGGGTAGATAATGCTCAAATTACTATAAATGCTAGTAGTGACATTTCCACTGGCAATATTTCCACATCCACAGGTATTACTATTACCAGCATTCAAGGCAATATTAAGACTGGAGATGTGACGGCAAATACATCAGATAACAGTATTGGTAATATTGATATTACCAGTAGTGGTTCTATCGAAACAGGAAAATTAACCACCACAGGAACAACAGCAGGAGGAAATATTAATCTACAAGCAGGCGATCGCATAACTATAGGTAGAATAAATTCTAGCGCTACACTAGGAAATGCAGGAGAAGTTCAACTGAATGCGGAAAACGGTATTGAGGTCATATCTATACAAGCAGAAGGGGGAAATAGTGGAGGCAATGTCGAAATTACTACAGGTGATACTCTCAGGATAACAGGTACTTTTTTAGACAAAAATCAGAATATTGCTAGTATTTCTACCGCAGGAGAGATAGTGGGGGGAAATATTGCTATTAGCACCGGAAATACACCTTTTATCGTCGGAGATGCTACAATTAATGGTTCTGTAGGAGCAATAACAGATGGAAAATTAACAATTTCACCCGATCGCTCTCTAACTAGTAGTTTTGAACTCAAAGAAGTAGAAAACTCTCAACCACAAAATTCTGATTCTAGTGAAACCACAACGGAATCAGAAAATCAAGAAAATCAACCTCACTCAGAAGAATCAACTCCTCAAAATGTCACTCAACTAGAATCAACAGAATCTAGTAATTATGAGGGAAATCAAACTTCGATCGTTACCGAAACTCAAGCAGAATTAGTTGAAAAGCCAAAAAATATAGAGGAGTCGCAAACTCAAATTCCCTCTGAAGTAGATAACGAGGAACCCTCAAACACAGCTCAAGATATACAGATAGTATCTCAAAACCCCGAATCAAACTCACCAATTTTAGATAATTCTGAACCTACGGCGGCCCCTACAGAAAATATTGCATCCTCAATGAGTAGTTCAGAAGAACAAATTATCCCATTAGTTGTGGAAAATCAAAATCAAAATCAAACTACATTAGAATTTGACCAACCGAATAACTCTCAACTTGTTGTCGAAAATGTGGAGACAAATATTCTTGTAGAAGATACTAATTCCAGTTCAATTACATCAGTTTTAGAGCAAACTGTTGCTATAGAAAATCCCGTCCAAGGTAAGTCCTCTCAGAAACCAACTCCAACTATAGTCGTAGAAGAAAATATGACTACCACTGCTTCCGAAATTTCTCGCAACGATAATTACAATCAAGTTAGTTTAACTGATTCCCTATGGCAAATAGAGTTAAACAGAGGCAGAGAATTCGCGGGTTATTTAGGAAAAAATATTACTAAAAAAACTGCCACAGCAGCAAATATCCGAAATACTCTTAGTAGCGTTGAAAAAATTGGTATCAGACCAGCAATTATATATGTATCTGCACAACCCAATAATTTAGAACTGCAATTGTTTTTGCCAAACGGTAAACCTATTGTCAGAAGTAGTGGGCAAACAAGAGATGAAGTGATTGAGGTTGCCAAAAAATTTACAAATCAGATTAGGACTCCCAGTCAATTAAATTCTCATAATTATTTACCAAATGCCCAAAAATTACATCAATGGTTAATTGCACCAATTGCTGAAGAATTGGCAAATCATAATATTAATACGATCATTTTTTCGATGGATAGCGGTTTGCGAACTATTCCCATCGCCGCTCTACACGATGGTCAACAATTCCTGGTCGAAAAATATAGTTTGGGATTAATTCCTAGTTTTACTTTAACTGATACAACGTATGTTGGATTAAATGGTTCTCAAGTTTTAGCAATGGGAGCATCTGAATTTCCTGGTAATACCGAGCAAACTCCTCTGCCAGCAGTACCTGTAGAACTTAAAAGCATCGTGAATAATCTTTGGCCTGGTAAATCTTTTTTGAATCAAGGATTTACTCTCGAAAATTTAAAGCAGCAAAGTAGCAAAGAAAAATTCAAAATTATTCATTTAGCTACTCATGGAGAATTTCATCCAGGGGGTGCTGACAATTCTTATATTCAATTCTGGGATACTAAGTTACGCTTAAATGAATTACGCCAGTTACGTTTGTATAATGCACAGGTAGAATTATTAGTTTTGAGTGCTTGTACTACTGCAGTCGGAGATGAAGAGGCTGAGTTAGGTTTTGCTGGGTTAGCAGTGCAAGCGGGAGTCAAGTCTGCTTTGGCAAGTCTTTGGTACGTTAGTGATACTGGTACATTAGCTTTAATGACTGAGTTTTATCAGAGTTTATCTAACAGACCAATTAAAGCAGCAGCATTACGACAGGCCCAGTTAGCAATGTTACGGGGAGAGTTGCATTTACAAGATGGTCATATACTCCGAAATGGTAATAAACATCTACCTCTACCACGGGAGTTAGCTAGAGGAGGTAGAAGGGATTTATCTCATCCTTATTATTGGGCAGCATTTACGATGATTGGTTCGCCATGGTGAAAGAAGGAAGAGGGAAGAAGGAAGAAGGAAAAAGGCGTTGCTTAAATGTAATGATAATTAGGGTTTGCTGAAAAAGTCTTATGGGTGAGGGTAGGAGACAGGAGACAGGAGACAGGAGACAGGAGACAGGAGACAGGAGACAGGAGACAGGAGACAGGAGACAGGAGACAGGAGGAACGGGGAATTTAGAGTAGGTAGGAGTAAGAATTGTCAGAATGATTTCTCTGCCCAACTTTTGCCTAAAATACTAACTTTTTGAGCATGAAGAGCTGAAAACCAGGCACTTTTTTCGACCTCAAAAAGGCACTTGTCTTTATATATCAATGCTTTTAGATTTAATCAGCAAGCCCTAATTAGACATCTACTCCAACCATAGGGAGTAGGCAGTAGGCAGCTTTGCTGTAGGGGTAAAGAATTGATAATTTCTTTGGGATATAGATATTGATTTTTGATTCTTGGAGATGTCTATGAGCTGAAGGTAAAATTGAAAAACTGATGTTTTGCGCCCAAAGTTAATCTCAAAATCATTACCACTCAGCAACGCCAGGAAAAATAGGGAAACAATTTAATTAAGGAACAAGGAATAAGGAACAAGTAACAAGGAAAGAAGGAAAATAGGGAAACAATTTATCGATCCAACAGTTTCACAAGAAAAAATAGAAAGTTCAACTTTGCTCTGTTGCGATCGCTATTCAATACCGTTCTACATACCATCCAGGAATACCATAATTCCACCCTCTCATAGTTTCAAAAGGGTCTGCTCTTGTTAGTCTCCGATCGTCAGGCACAGCTACCAGAGGTGTTAAGTTATTGTTAATTTGTTGTTTTTCAGTTACGTTATTCAAAGTATTTCGTGGGAGATTTTTTTCTTTCTCAATCATTTTTTTTGATTCAAATTGTTTGCTAATTTAACATTAACCTACTTATTAAATTAATCAATCCCTCCGGTCATTAATCTCAATATTTCATTAAATAAATTTAAACTTTGTAATGTTGAGAATATTGACGCAACAAAACTAATTATAGCGATAATATCCTAAAAATAACCAAACTGCCCACTATATACAATGTCGATCGAGGTACAACGGAGGCAGGTGCGTTAGAAGCAGAAAGGCTTTATCAGTGATGCTAGGGAATCCCGCGTTGTCGCGTAAGCGCAACGTCGGGTAAATGTTTTTAAAGTTAATCAGCAAAGCTGAATTAAAAAATTAAAATCTCAACGATTATTTCACCCTAGAAATAATATTATGTGCCCCCTCCGAGGGAGCTACACTATCGAATAATTTAGTTATAATAAAATTTGTGTTTGTTTGTAGTTTAACTTTAGCCCTAATACAAGTATTGTAAGAGCTAAAGCCCCACTACGAAGCCCTATTATAATTGTTCTACTGGACATGATATAATTGTGCGATGACGATGAGTATTACAAATTATTTTGGGAGTCATAAAACCAGCATCTATCAATTCTTTTTCAATATCTAAAGTGAAATATTCATCCAGATAAGGTTCCGTACTCTTCAACAAAGTAAAAACATAAGGTTTCATCGTGGCATAAACTTCTGATTTAGGGTTCATATCCATAATTGCAATATTGCCATTTGGACGTAATAACCGCCTTGCCTCGCGAAATATTTTTCTAGTAGCAGTTTGTGGTAGTTCGTGACAGACTAAAGAGATAGAAATTAAATCAAAAGAAGCATCAGGCAAACCAGTTTCTTCCGCAGCAGCATGAACCCAATTAATATCCAAATTTTGTTGTTGAGAACGATACAAACTAACTGCTAAAAAATAGGGCGATAAATCTACCCCTGTCAACTTAGCTTCTGGGTAAACTTTTTGTAGAGGAAAAGTATTTAATCCTACACTACATCCCAAGTCTAAAATATCTTTTGGTCTAGGAATTTCTGTTTTGAGAATATCAGAATAACTCTGACGAAATCTAGCATCTCCAGCGATACCTAATTCTGGCCAAATATTCGCATGAACTGCTAGAGATGCTGCTTCTACTTCTGTTGCAGCTTCCCAACTCATATTACCTTTTTCATAAGCATGAAATGAAGTAAGGTAATATTCTGGATAGCTCAAATTAGGATTATTTACTATTTCCCATTCTCTATCCCAATTGCGTTCGGAGAGTTCTTTTGCTTGTTTGCGCCAAGGAACACCAATTTTTTCTGCACGTTTAATAATCATCTTTCGTGCTTGAGTTTTAGCAAAATTAGCGAGTGGTTTAATTGAGAGAATTCCATTGACTAATTTTGTAGCTAAATTAGGCTGAGATTTGAAAGTAGTAGTCATTATTTTTTTTCTACAAAAAATGTGTTTAAAATTAGTTGTATTGATTCTGCAATAACTATTAACGATTAACTATTAACTGATAAGCAGGTACGCAAAATTAATTACCGAAAAAAATTTCAGGTATAAAGCCTCTCCATTCATGGACAAAAAAGAAAAAAAATCCTTTTAGTCAATCCTATTCTTTATAATAATTAATAATTATTAATTATTAATTGTTGAAACATATCTAACATCATACATAATAGTATACTCTGGTATCAAAACAACAAAAATGGTAATTTTTTATGAGGTTGATCGGCGAATTAAACAACGAAACTAGAAAATTGTTGGAAAGAATGAAACCCTAAAAAAACTACATTAATATAGACAATACTAAACCAACTTAGCATCATCTACTTTTGATGAAATATCTCCAAAAACAACAATTTATCTATAGAAATAAGCTTGTCTCAGTCGCCGGACAATTTCTCCATGAACTTCACTGCGGATGCGGTTGCCACGCTGACATTGTTCCAATTTAATATTATCAACAAAAAACTTCACAGCCATATTAGTATTAGTAG
>NZ_JAAHGB010000125.1:0-10283 GCF_010672695.1 Okeania sp. SIO1H4 | reverse complement strand
ACTGGCACACAGATGTTTATAGAATGTTCCTATATTGCGTTGAAATACAGTATGATATTCTCGGTATTCATTGCTTTTACTTAAAAAGTCAGAGGTTGCATATATGCTTTGTGTAGGTGCTTGAGAGGTACCTGCAGCAATATTCTCAAAATGTTTTAGGAGAGAGGTTACACGAGGCCCTTTAAGCAAAGTAGCTCTGATTTTATCATAGTCAAATACTTTCATATTTAAATAAATAATGAAGAACAACAATATCATCTGCATATTCTGTTTTTCTTGTCAATTACTTCCTGGGCATGCACTTCAGAATCTTTATCTTCTCCCCTCACCGCCTAAATTGAGAATTCGTTGCATGAATCAAAAACTCCTTATATTAGTGGGGACATTGTTCGGAAAAGACTACTTTCCAATCCCCAAGTTGAGTTGTTTAGACCAATGCAGCAGATGTAGGGAGCCAAGGTAGCATCCCTGAAATCCAAAGCATTAAGGACATCGCCATAGCAATCCCCGTTTTCATGGCTCGTTGCATGAAAATAAACTCCTTAATTTTCAAATAAATACGTTCAAAAACAAATTTTCATAAGCAAAAATCAAATTTGTGACTTTGTTGTTCCACTTTAGTGGTAGTCTGATTGTTTGAACATTCAAAAATTCCCACTTTTTTAATCATAAGAATTAAAAAACTAATTTAAGTCAAATATTAATTTGATTTATCAAAATTTTTGTTGAGGTAATGAGTATAAAAAAGAGTAAAATTAACCAGGATAAATCTGGGAGAAATAATCAGCAGATTACCTCCCTTTCCTTTACAGATGTGGATCTTTTCACTGAGTTTTTCGGCTATCGCGGAATGCAGATGATACAACTCACTACTGGTCGTCTCCAGAGTAAGTTTTTGTCGATCCGGATTGGTGATTTACATTTCATACGCAATCAGGCGAATCAAGGTATTCAAGTTTGGGGTGAAGACTTGACGAAATACCGAGATTTTACGATGGTCTGGTTTGAGGATGAAAGAGAATTTTACTCCCACCGTCGCCCTATCAATCCTCAAAGGACTATTTTTGGTTTCAATGGAGATGAAGTAGACTTTGTAATGCCTCAAGGTGGAACGATCGCAAACATTTTAATCCCTGTGGAAACTTTTCATGCTCATGCAGACCAACTACAACGCCACTATTTGGATGATTGTTTCCTGAATAAAAATCATGTAAATTTGTTACCAACTGGGATGAAAGAAATTAAAGATTACTTGAAGGAAATATTTTGGTTAGCAGAACATAAACCAAGTTATTTACAACAAGATCATGTTGTCGATCTTGTTACTAATGATTTCCTGCCTTTGTTAATTAGTAAGATTCCCATTAAGTGGAATTCCAAGAGTTCCCTCAAACCTTCCCGACAAGCTAAGTTGATTGCTAAAGCAGAGCAAGAAATGTTAGCCACCTTTGAAGAACCTCTCACGTTAAAACAGCTAGCTCAAAATTTAGAGTCTAGCAGTTCCGCTTTATCCCGTGGTTTTAAGGAGTTATTTGGCATGAGTCCGATGCGTTATCTCAAGGTGCGAAGACTCAATGCATTGCGACAACGCCTGAAGGTAAGCGATCCGGAGAACTCTACTATAACTACGCTTGCAGGTCAATTTGGGTTCTGGAGTGCAGGTCATTTTGCTAGAGATTACAAAGCTATGTTTGGAGAGTTGCCTTCAGAGACGTTGCAAAAGACTGCAAAAGTTTAGTTTGAGTATTAGACATCTCCAAAAATCAAAAATAAAATCAATTATTATCCAGAAATTATCAATTATTCCCCTCCACCGGAGGGGTGAGGGGTGGGTTCCCTGTTCCCTGTTCCCTGTTCCCTGTTCCCTGTTCCCTCTTTTCTGGAGATGTCTATATGATGGATAAAATAAAGTTTTCATAAAATGGTTGAGAATTAGTCGATCAATTCAACAATATGGGAAATAATACCAAAATGCTGTTCTAAAATTAAGAAAAGATAACTAGAAAATCTAAAGGTTAATATGGAAAGAGGTTTATTGTGGTTGCCCCTATTGGGTGTGTTTATCTGGTTAGCTTGGGCAGGTTGGAATGAGTATCAAAAGTTGGAATCTTACCGTGCTTGGGCAGAATCTTTTGAGAAAGCTAAATATGATATTTATGCAGTATTGGGTCAAAATGGTGAAAGTATAACTTGTGGAAAACCTACACGCAAGGGACCTGTTAATTTGGAAACCTTTTCTTTGTCAGATGTGATTTCGCTACAATTATTAGTTAATAATAAGGTAGTAGATCCGGAAAATTTACCAGGTCAAGGTAAAGTAGTTTTGGAGTTTATTTTTTCTGATTCTAAAAATATCCAAATTCCCTTTACAGATATTGATTTAGCAGTTAATTGGTGCAAATATTTACAGCAAAAATTATAGTAGTTGAAGTAAACTTTAGTAAATTTGCCTGTTCCCTTAAAAAAATAGATATTTCATCAAAAAAATGTCGGAACGTTCCATGGCAAGTTGTTAAGCATTTAAACCATATATCCAATTTTTGTTCAAGGCAACAGGCAACAGAAAACAGGGAATATAAAACCTAAATGATTTTTAGCTTACCTCCCTATAAGTTTAATGGGTGTTGGTGATGCGTGGCTATGATTTTGCTTTAATGGCGATGGCATAAACATTAACTGAAAAGCATTTTATATTTTGCAAAATTTAGGTTTCATAGCTTGATTCACCAACACCGTTTAATGGGTAGTCCTCCATCGTAATAGTAGATAGGAACAATCAATTTCCAGTGGGAGCATCCTGCCCGCGAGTACGGGAGCAAGATGTTCCCACTGTTTTCCTCACAAAAATAGGCGTTGGTGAAGCGCGGGTATGATACTAATCTTAATTACTTAGGAGTCAACCCACCCCTGTCCCTCCCAGGAGGGGAATTCAGTCGGACCTCCTCAGGAGGGAAGAAAGAAGAATAAACCCCAAGTATAAGGAGAAAGTTTTTTGGTCGGGTAAGTACGGGAGCAAGATGCTCCCACTGTTTTACTCACAAAAATAATAAAAAATCAAATCAATTATAGGGGATAAATTATCAATTATTCCCCTCCCAGGAGGGGAAGGACCTCCTCAGGAGGGAAGAGAATGCGCGAAACATTTGCTCTTGGATGAAGATGAAAATTTTTTTTATACCGAACCCGAGCGGATTTGATATAAACCCTTATTTATCGGTAATGCACAACCATTACAATGTACCACCATCGTTTAATAAATTTCTGGGGATGTCTAATATCAAATCCGGTAGTATCGGTACAATTAATATCGTAGGGGTTTTGTGACCAAACCCCTACCAAGTTTGGAATTTTGCCTCTTTTAGAATCTTCTACTCCAAAGTAAGCGTATTTGATATAATAGAGTCAAGCTTACTAATACCAATTCACTTTAAATATGTCACAAATAGTTTCAACCTTTAGATATGAAATAACTTCCTGAAATTACTATATTGTTAAAGTTTTGAGCTGATAAAATCTTACTTTTGACTTTGAATTTTTGACTTTTAAATTCCCTACTCCCTAAAAAAAATGGTATTAAAATTTCTGAAAAAAATTAGTAAAGCAGTGGCAGAAGCAGCTAAATTTGTTACTCTTAAAAAAGATGCAAAATCTACAAATATAGTAACTACAAAAAATCCCGTTTTAGCCAAACGAAAAGAAAATATTCAACTAGAAAAATTAAAACTAGAATATATCCAAAATCAAGATAACTTTGATTTAGAGAAACTGAGTCAAGATAATTCCCAAGAATTACAGGCATTTATTCAAATTGCCGAAACTACCAGACTCGAAACAAATATAGATTTTCCAAGATGGCTGTTGGAACAAGAAAAAGCAATTCAAATAGAACTACTCAAACAAAACTATGAACTTCAACGAGAATTAGTTGCCTATCAACGAGAAACTTCTCTACAAATTATAGAAGAACAAAAAAGATTAGAAAATTCTCCTATTTGGTTAGTTGCTGCCGATATTCTCAACTCCGATCCAGAGGAAAAAATTCTGCCTCTGCGAGTTTTCTTTGCTCCGCCAAAACTCGTATTTGATAGACTTGAAGCAGCTAATAATTATCCTAATTTTTTCCCTAATATTGAACTGACTTTAGCAGACGGTTTGCGACAATTTTTCATAAATTATACAGCTAAAGGCAGAGAAATAGATTTTTTGGCAGGAGCTTGGGTAAGTAAATCTTTTCATAGTGAAGCCAGTATTAAAGCTTTATTTGGTGTATTAAAATCTCAGCCAACTTTAGTTTTAGAATCAGAAGTTAATGGTAATTATCTCAATTTTAGAATTGCTTATTGGAGTTTAGGTTGGTCGAAATATCGTTACGACCCTATTATTTCTAGATTGCCTTATCAAGATATTTTATATGAATCTGCGAAACTCCGGGCGCGTCGATGGTTAGCAATTAGGTCTAAGTTAATTGCTACCGGAGAAAAAGGGAAAAAAATTGATGAACTTTATGGCGGTAATAATTTAATCAACCTGAAAAAATTACAGCGAGAGCAAAAATTTAGAAAGGCAGGAATTGACATTAGTGAGTTGGATATGAACTATATTGTCAATCAGAAAGACTTTGAGGAATTAGGGAAATTTTTAACTCTTTATCATTGTATATTTGCTGGTTTAGTAGCAGATGAATATTTTTTAGTTGAATATAATCTCCCTCCTATTTTGCCAGAATTATTACCCGATTTAATTAAAAATTTACCAGAATCTCCAGAAGTTGATGAGATGATGGAATCGGTGATTTTATATTATCAAAAAATTTATCAATATTTAGAAATTCAGCGTTCTGGTTGGATGCCAGAATTGACTTTAGATTTAGCTCAAAGTTTGGCAAATTTACAAAATAAAGTTTGGGCAATTACACAGATTGAACATTCCTTAAAATATTGGTTAAAGTCACGGGGTTTGTCGTCAGTTCCAGACAAATTAATTTTGCTATTGGAAGCCATAGAATCTGTAGTAAAAGCAGAAGATTTGGAATATGTAAATAAATTAAATCAATGTTTAACAGCTATTGGTGAAACTAGGCAGTTAAATATAATGGAAATTTGCTACAAACGAGCAGTAAGTAATTTTAAACAGGAAGATTATCTAGGAGCAATTAGTGATTTTGACCACGCAATAAAGCTGAATCAAAATTGGGGTGAAGCTTATTATAATCGTGGTTTTGTTTATGGAAAAATCGGTCAATATCAAGCAGCCATTAATGATTTTACCCAGGCATTGCAGATCAATGAAAATTGGGTAGATGCCTATAATAAACGAGGTGATACTTTTAATCAATTAGGACAATACGAACAGGCGATCACTGACTATCAACAAGCATTAAAACTACAGCCAGACTGTGAAGATGCTCGGCGAAACTTGGGCATTGTCCAGGGAGTTGTGGCAGAAATAAAACGCCAACAACAAGAAGAAATAAAACCAGTATCTCCACCCGTTCAAAAAACATCAAAACAACAGAAACATAAACTAGAAAATTGTGTTGTAACTAATGAATTTCAGGCACATTCAGAAGGAGTAAGTTGTCTTGCCATCAGTCCAGACGGACAAATATTAGCTAGTGGTAGCTATGATGACACTATTAAGTTGTGGCAGTTGAGTACCGGAGAAGAAATTTCTACTTTTACAGGACATTCCGACGATGTGGAGTCAGTGGCATTTAACCCTAATGGCGAGATATTAGCTAGTGGGAGTTACGACCACACTATCAAACTATGGCAGTTGAGTACAGGCAAAAAAATTCGCACTTTGCGCGGACATTCCAATGATATTGAGTCCTTAGCATTCAGTCCCAATGGGCAAATATTAGCTAGTGGTGGCGACGATAACCAAATTAAGTTGTGGCAGGTGAGTACGGGTAACGAACTTCATACTCTCACAGGGCATTCTCAGAGGGTTTGGTCTGTGGAGTTTAGCAATGATGGGCAGATGTTAGCAAGTGGGAGTGGTGACAATACGATTAAGATTTGGCATTTAGCTACAGGGCAAGAAATTAAAACTCTCAGGGGGCATTCTGGTTATGTGAGTGCAGTTGCGTTTAGTACTGACGGTGAAATATTGGTGAGTGGCAGTGATGACAACACTATTAAGTTATGGCAGTTGAGTACGGGTCTGGAAGTAGCTACTTTGACTGGGCATGACAAAAGTATTTGGTGTTTAGCAGTTTCGCCAGATGATACTTTGCTGAGTGGGGGTGCGGATAATATGATTAAAATATGGCAGTTGAGTACAGGTCTGGAAATGGGTACTTTGACTGGTCATGCTTTGGGTGTTTTAGCTGTAGCAATTTCTCCTGAAGGAGATTTTTTGGTCAGTGGGGACGGTGATGGTTGTATTAGGGTTTGGCGATAGGTTGTTTGCACTCAGGAGTCATATCATGTCCGCTTGAATAGTTACACCTTGGTGAAGGGAAGGCAGAAGGATTTCTGGCAATTTTGATTTAATTTTATACACAAACTATGCTACCGGACATGATATCAGGAGTCAAGAAGGAAGACGAGAAGAAAGTTTTTGACCGCTAATTAAAACTCACATTCCGCACTTCAATTTCTAACATTAAAAGTAGTAGAAAAATCCGTAACTTGGTAGATATTTATACTATATAGCTCCTACATTTGACCTTTCTCAGCAGTCAGATTCTCAGGAAAATATTAAGTACAAATACTCAATTACTTACTCCTATTGACCACTATAATTGTCTCCTGTCTCCTAATAATACCATTTTGAAAAAAGAATGTTACGAATAGTAAGAGGGATAAAAATAATTTTCAGGAGACATCCCTTTGACAAAAAAGATGATTTCCAACCTAAAAAGTGGTATTGAAGCCATTCCCATACGACTCCTGACTCGGTCTTTCCCCTCGTGGGAGGGGGAGGGGCGAGGGGTGGGTTGACTCCTAAAAAATCCCCTAGTTATTTGTAGCAAAAATTTATCAAAATGGTATAATAGACATCTCCGAAAAAGAATAGACTTTTTGCAGAAGTAGGCAACAGGCAACAGGCAACAGGCAACAGGCAACAGGCAAAAGGGAAGAAAATTTATGAAAAAAGACACAAAAAATAATCTATATGTGTAATTTCCACTCCTATGTCTAATAAGTATTCAACCGGATTTTATATTAACTGTGGCAAAGTCGTTGATGTCTTTGAGGAAAATGGTGGTTTTGACAACGTTTGAGCAAACTCCACCTACTGCTGTAAGAATAGCTTCTAGGTTTTTCATTACTTGTTCTGTTTGTTTACTTACATCGTCGGTATAGACTATTTGATTGATTCTAGTGTCGATCGCTATTTGACCTGATACAAAAATCATTTGATTATATGGACTAACTGCTTCGGGTGCTTTGTCGGTTTTGATTATTTTGCGTATTGTAGTAGGTATTATTGTTTCTATTTTTTGTTGGTTATCGCTTGGTGTTTCTGCTTTGGTAAATTCTTCATCATTCGGCATTATGCTATCAGTAAAGTCTGCATCTTTATACTTTCCACCCATAAGTTTTAGCACCAGATAAATTGGCTTTAATCAGATTAGCTCCTTCTAAGTCAGCTCCCATCAAATTTGCTCCTTGTAAATTTTTCCTTTCTAAATTTACTTCTTTGAGAGAAGCTTTTTTAAAGTTTGCATTAGTAAGGTTTGAGCCAATACCACATCACTATATAATATATAATAGATGTAAATATCAATAAAAATTAAAGACTATGAAACTGCCAAAAATTATTACTATTACCCTTTTAACAATTGCCGGATTAACTACGCCAATTCTAGCAGAAAATGCCAATGATATCCGAAGATTTTTAGATAATCCATCAGCAGTTTGTCAAGGATGCGACCTTAGTGGAGCTGACCTTAGTAATATCAGACGACGAGGTGCAAAACTTAGACAAGCTAACTTAACAAATGCCGACTTAAGCAAAAGTAATTTTAGTGGTTCTTACTTTACTTGTGCTGACTTAGCTGATGCTAACCTGCAAAATACTAACCTCCAATGGTCTAATTTAGTGGATGCTAATCTCCGTGGAGTTGACCTCAGAGGTGCTGACCTCAGCAAGACTGATTTAAGTGGTGCTATTTTCGAGGGTGCTTTAACAGAAGGGGTAATATTAGAAGGAGCAAAAATGCCTGATGGAGCAACTATTTATGATGGCCGTGGTTTAGAGTCATTTCAGCCTAGACCCATTTTATCTCAAGCACGAGTTCAATGTCTGGGAGACCAAAAATAATCGGTAGTGGTGCATACTCATGGTAGAGGGAAATGGAGATATGTGGAGATGGGGAGATGGGGAGATGGGGAGACCTGGAGCGGAAAAAACTGTGAGTAGGAAAGAAACCGAAATACATCCTCTCTCTTGGTCGATTGGATATGGGGAAGTCTCCTCGCCATCCCACTCTACGGGAAGCTCCGAAGATCAACCGCTTTCTTTTAATTGGAGCTGAGGTAATAACAGTTGACATCATTAGGTAATTTGTCCCAAGTTTTATCAATAGACATCTGGTAAAAATCAAAAATCAAATCAATTCTCACACTATATATATCAATTATTTCCCCTCCTGGGAGGGGGAGGGGTGAGGGGTGGGTTCCCTACTGCCTACAGCAAAGCTGCCTACTGCCTATGCGTGGAGGAGATGTCTAATACCATTACCGTTGCAGGACTGCCAAATAATCTTAATTGTTGAAGTTTGGTTGAAGAATAAAACTTCAAACTCTTAATATAAAATTACTTCAAATTATGATTAATTAGTTTGGTATGAGGTCTGGAGATAGTGAATTGTTTATAGTCTAATGAATGGTTAAATAATTTGATATTATAGGCTTTGTGAGAATCCCCTATTCCTCTCCCCAACCTAAAATTTCTTTGTTTGTTTTTTCTTTTTACCAAATAATTAAGCTTGAAAGCTTCTACGCATCAAGAATAAAAAAAATCATTTTAGTCAATCCTCTAATTTTAAGGAGAAGTAATTATGAATGATAATTGTTATAGGAGTTGCCATTACTATATTTGACAGATAAAAAGCTTAAAACTTAGATCACGCCAGATTTTTCCTTCTTCCTTCTTTCTTCTTCATTCTGCTATAATTGTTGAATATTTTCAGAAAATATGTCTATTTATTCCTCAAAATCTGCCGATCATTTTGTAGTTAATTACAATAATATTACGGCCGCAGCTAATCGTTTATTGTCGGTGGCTAATCGCACACCTGTAATAACTTCAAAAACTGTAAATCAACTAACTAACTGTCAAGTATTTTTCAAGTGTGAAAATTTTCAACGAACAGGATCATTTAAGTTTAGAGGAGCTTACAATGCTCTATCTCAACTATCAAAAACTCAAAAACAATCGGGAGTCTTAACCTACTCTTCGGGCAATCATGCTCAAGCGATCGCCTTAGCAGGAAAATTATTAAATATTCCCACAACTATAGTTATGCCCGACAACGCTCCACAAGTAAAAAAAACGGCTACTCGTGGTTATGGAGCAGAGATAATTTTCTATGATGTAAATGAAATAAATAGAGAAAAACTAGCTCAAAAAATTGCTCAAGAAAAAGGTTTGATAATTATTCCTCCTTATGACCATTGTGATATTATTGCCGGACAAGGTACAACTGCTTTAGAATTAATTGAACAAGTAGGAAGTTTAGATTTACTATTAGTATGTTGTGGTGGGGGTGGTTTACTTTCTGGTTGCGCGATCGCCACTAAAAATCTCTTAAAAAACTGTCGAGTTATTGGCGTGGAACCGAAAAATGCAGATGATGCAACTCGGTCTTTTTATTCTAAAATTCTACAAACTGTATCTAATCCTAATACTATTGCTGATGGTGCTAGAACACCTTATTTAGGCAAGTTAAATTTCCCATTAATTTTGAATTATGTTGATGATATGGTGACAGTTTCAGAGGAAGAAATTTTAAGAACAATGTATTTTATCTGGGAGAGAATGAAATTAGTAATAGAACCCACTGGAACATTGGCAGCAGCAGCTTTATTAGAAGGTATTGTTAAAGTTTCTGGTGTGAGAGTTGGAGTAATTATTAGTGGAGGAAATGTGGATTTAAAACAGGTGGGAGAGTTATTTAAATTTCTTAATTAACTGTAAATAAATTATATCATGTCCGTTTATATCGTTTGTGTAAACCCAAGGGTGAATATCTACAGGAAATGATGGTTTTTTCTTGCGAGGGTAGCCTTCTTCCCTCTTCCCTCTTTCTTCTTCCTTCTTCCTTCTTC
>NZ_JAAHGB010000124.1:0-10307 GCF_010672695.1 Okeania sp. SIO1H4 | reverse complement strand
TGAATTTTCTGTTTGTAATAGTTAAGCAGATTAGTTTTTTCTGCTTTTGCTTGTTGTTGTAGAGCATCCCCGATTTTTTGATGTATTCCTGGGAGGTTGGGGTTGAGTTTGAGGGCGTTTTGGTAAGAGGCGATCGCTTCTGACCATTTTTGTATTTTGGCCAGTGCTTCTCCTAACTCGTAGTAAGATTGGTCATTAGGATTTTGTTGAACAATTTGATATAGTTCAATAATGTATTCTTCAAATTCTTTATCTTCTGGAAATGAAAAACTCATATTGTTATGTCACAGCAAGTTTTTTTTGAGAGTTTACTTTCGCAGGAATTTTTTTCTTTTTAAAATTACAAAATTTTTACCACTTATAAAACAGCAAAAGTACCTATAAAAATTTTATTCGGTTGGTATGGTTTCTGATATTCTGTTAATTCTTCAATTTGCTTAACTGCTTTGTTAATATCTTGAAAATCTATTTTTCCCAACTGCCAGGGAGAAAACTTCCACCACTGCAAAGCTTCTAAACGAGGAATTAATTCTTCATCTACTCTATATTTTTTCACAACAGCAGGATTACCAGCAACTACAGCATAAGGTGGAACATCTTTAACAACAACTGCTCTAGCCGCAATAATTGCACCATTACCTATGGTAACACCAGCACGAACATAATGCTCCATGACCTATCCAAACATCATTGCCTATGTTAGTGATTTTTACTTGAATAGCTGGCACTTTTCCCACTAGATGAGAAACATATTGATGATATAGTTCTGAGTCTTCAAAATTGTAACCGACATTGAATAACTTGCTTGACCTATATTGAAAAGGATTTGTACTTAACCAAGTTGTAGGATGATTCTGTCTTCCTATTTGTACATCTTCACCTATAGATGTATATCTACCTATGTTGGCAGCAAAGCAAAAACCTCTTACCTGATAACTAAATGCACCAAGAGACAATGAATGGTGAAATTGGGCATATTTTAAACTACAAGGAGGTTCAAGCCAACATTCAGTTGGTAATGACATACTACTTGGGTGGAGAATTTCTACTCCATATTCTCTCAGTTTTTGTTTTTGTTCTTCAGTAATATTTACTCTCATCAGATTAATTTTGTTTTCTTACGTATGCACCACTAATAATTTACAATGCCAATTCTTTCTTGATCTGGGTAGCATTAACTTTTCCTCTGTTTTTTAAACAAAATTCTATTTTTTCTGAATTATTTTCATAAAATTTGGTAACAATTTCGTTACTTTTAGAATTGGCAATCTTAGTATGATTGTAAGAAGATATTTCATCTACTTGATTAGATTTTCCTAAAACATGATTAATTATTCTTAGTTTAGTCAAATTAGGATTAGACCACATTTCTTCATAAGTTAAACACAAAGGCGAAATACCTTTTTTGCTAAAGCTTTGCTGCCATCCAAATTCTTGCTGTAGAATATGAATCAACCAATTCCATATCTTGTCTTCTGAATAATCAAAATCTATTAAAGCTTTTTCAGAAGCATTTTTTTGTGCTGAATGGAACATACCTGTTTCCACTGCTCTATAAAGCGAAACTGCTTGTGCAACTAGATCGAGTCTGTAAAGATAAATAGATTTGTTTTTTTCTAGGTTTAATAAACTTAAGGATGAATCATTTTTGGTTTTTTCTAAAGCTTCACAAACCAGTTGGTATTGAAAAAAGCTTAATTCCATACCAAATACTTTATTTTCTGTGCATTGTGTTCTTTTAATGCAATCAAAATATTCTATTACATCTAGGCAAGGATAATGATTTTGTATAATACCAGGTAAATTTCCTGGATTAAACCATTCTTCTGGGTTACCTAAAATTTTTGTTTTTGATAAAATTTCTGTCAGCCAAGAACTACCACTTCTGGGAGTAATACATATAGTATATTCATTAATGGGAAGAGATAATTGTTGATAACTTTTTATGACATTGCGACTCTTATCAAGTAATGCTAGTTCTTGAAAATCACTTAAAACTTGTAAGATTTTATTTTGAGTTTTTTTAGTTATAGTTTGAGTCATTGCTATTTCTTAATTTTATTTAGGTCGGTATTGATTATCAATATTCTAATAATTACAATTAATTAAGTTATTATAGTTATAAGTTATAATATTTATTCATAAATAAATCACTATAATCATTTCCTATATTAACAGTATCCTCTTGTTGACGACATTGATTAGCAAAACTATACAATGCGTCAACCAAAGAAGCAACATTAACATCTGGCTCGATTAAATAACCTAATCCTAACTTGCGGACTCTTTCACCTACGGCCCCAATATCAAAAACAAAAGGATATAAACCATTTTCTAATGCTTCGCTAAGAGTATAGCAATAAGTTTCCGGCCATGTACTAAAAAAGGCAGCAACATCTAATTTACTTTTACTAATTAACTCATTTAGTTCTTCTGGTTTATAAGCTCCATAAATACTAACATTTGACAATTTTTCAAATAAACTATTATTTGCCGTTTTACCAATGACAATAAATTCAATGTCTTTCTTTATTTTAGCAGCATAACTAGCACAATTATAAAGAGTATTTAGACCTTTTATTTCTGATATACCACCGATTAAACCTATTCTAATGTTAGATTTATCATCATTTTGAGAGTGTAGAGTAATAGTTTTTCTTACTTCGGGATGATACCTTAATGTAAACTCTAATTCAGGAAAATATTTGCTCATTCTTGTCGCCATATCTTGACTAGGAACAAAGATTTTTCTAGCTTTTTTTAATAAACTTTCTGAGTTGGAACGCCAGATTTCCATACTGTCTATTTCTTCATATAATTTTTGTAGACTGTTATGGGCACCATGCTCTTCAATACATAATTCACATACTTGAATAGGTGGTTCTTGACAATATTTACCTTCAGCCTGACTCAGACTCACCCTGGGACAAATAGACGCATAATCATGGAGAGTAACGTCATAGTTAAGAGCTAACTCTTTCAACAATTTATCAAGAAAATTTTTAGAAAAACCTATTGTATGGTGAATATGAATATGAAATACTCCTAAATTTTGTAAATCTTGAATTAAAGTTTTCCCATCATTACTCAGATTATATCTTGCTAATAAATCTAACTTTGGAGCAGTTAATTCAACCCAATCTTTTGATTCAGCATATGGTTTGAGAACTAGACCAATTATATTTTCTGATTCTAAAAGAACAACTAAATCTTGCAAATGTGTTTCAGTTCCACCTCCCAAGTTATGATTAATCATTAAAATGAAACTATTACCACAACGTTTTAACCTTTCTAAATCAATATTCCTCCGTGCAGTAGCAAAAGGATCTGATTTAATAAATTCTTGAATAACTAAATCATATTCAGGATATTTTTTACGAATCAATTTAAGACTACGATTAAGTAAATCAGTTTTATCACCAACAAAAGATTGACTGCCAACGTGCTGAATAAATACTCCTGTTGCTGCAATATGTCGCCAACCTAAATCTAAAGCTCTTTGACACCAATCAACTTCTTCTCCATATCCTTTACCCCATGTTTCAGCATCAAAATAACCAACTTCTCTCAAAGCATCACGACGAATATATAAACAAAAACCATGACCTGAAGGAACTTCAATTGTCACATTTTGATTAACTTGCCGACATATTTGAGCTAATTCTTCTAAAGTCAAATCTTTAGGTATATCTTCAGTTTCTTGACAATTAATAGGATAACTAAAAATTGTTGCATTATTACTAAAAGGTGTGCCTGTGGCAATTCTTTCTTCTTTATAGACTGCTTCTCGTAAATAGTCTAGCCAATAATCTGTTACATAAGCATCTGAGTTTAGCAAGACAACATCTGACTGTGTATCAGACATCATTCCATTATTAACAGACCGGACAAAACCTTCATTTTTAGCGTGTTTAATCAATTTTATTTGACCTGAATTAGCTAATTCATCTAAATAAGTATGAATTTCTGGTTCAGGACTACAATCATTAATTACTGTTATTTTATATGGACGGTTTCGCTGAGATTGAATTACCCTTTCTAAACATTGTTGTGTTACTTTTAAATTTCTATATACTGGGACAATAACATTTAATGGAGCTTCTTGTTTTACCGATCGCCACAATGATAATTGGTGATATGTTTTGGCATTAAATAATTGTTGTTCATTTTTTTGTTGATGCCGTATGAAATTCTTTAAATTCGGAAATACTACTTTAGTGAGCCATTGTTTTTCACCATCTGTTAAGAAATCAAATCCCGATACTTTTTGGTTCAATAATGAAATGGTGTGAGTTTTTGCTTCTTGTGAAATTGCCATAATAGGAGTATTAAGGATTGGCAAATAAGAATCTTTTAAAGTCAATACTATTTCACTACCTCGCAACCTTTCCTCAGATAAATTCACAAAAAATCCCAATTTAGAAAAACCAAAAATTTCTCCTACATCATCTCTTTGTAAATTGGCTACAATTGACTGATACTTTAAGCCATTTACATAAACATCTAATTCTAAACTATTGTGAGGTGAGTTAATATCAACTATCCAACCTTCAATTCGCATACTATTGACAACATCAATATTTCCCTTGATTTGCAAACTAAAATTTCTGTGTAAAATTATTTGTTGATTATCTAAACTTTTTATTTCTAATTTATGCTCTTTTCCATCCAAATATTCATCAGGTATAGTAAATTCAAAACCATATTTACCTTTTTCTAGATCATTGATTTTCGACTTATTATAATCATTACAAATAATTTGGCTGACTTTTCGACGATCAATGTATAGATTTATTGTTAATATTTTGGTTGAACCTTGCTGTTTAAATATCCAACCTTTAATACAATTTCCTATACATTCTTCATAAATTAAACTAATAAGTTTTTCATCAATAGCCACTGTTTCTTCTTGGTTCTCAGTTGCGATTTTTTCTTGAGCTAAATTTCTGTATTTTTGCCAGTTTTCTGTAGTTGTTTCAGTATGACTTAATTTTGAATTCTCTACCTCTATCTTCAAAACACCTGAATGTATTTTTAGTGCTTGTTGGCAAGCTGCAAATACAATTGCATTTTCCTCTATTTTAACTAAATTAGGTTGAATTTGAAGTGCCTTTTGATAAGCATCAAAAGCTTTTTGATACTCCCTCTTATCATACCAAGCATTTCCTAAACCTATATATAATTCAGCATCATCAGGCTTAATTTCTAATGCCTTTTGATAACTTTCTACATCTGTCGGGTCTTTCTCAATCGCTTGTCGATAACAACTTAATGCTTGCTCTAATCTTCCTTTAACTTGCTGATGCAATGCTTGATTGAATTTTTCCTCGACTTTAGGGGAAAAATTAGGTTGAATTTCCATGAATTGACGATAAGTAGCGATCGCCTCTTCCCAATTCCCCAACTTTACCAATACATCCCCTAAATTATCATAAGTCCAAGCAAAGTCAGGATTTAATTCTATTGCTCGACGATAAGCACTAACCGCCTCTTCCCACTTTTCTAACTTAACTAAAACATCTCCCAAGTTATTATAAGACCAACAAAAATCTGACTTTAATTCTATAGATTTATGATAATTAATAATCGCCTCTTCTAACTCTCCTATTTCTGGCAACAAATTCCCTAGTTTATGATATACTTCCCACAATTCTGGGTTGATTTCAACTGCTTTTTTATAAACATTTATTGCTTCTGTTTGATCTCCTGTTTCTACCAAAGCATCACCTAAAAAGTGGTAAGCATCTGCAAAATTTTGTTCTCTTTCAATTGCTTGACGATAAGCAGCGATCGCCTCTTTCCATTCTCTCTTTTTTGCTAAGGCTTTACCTAAGCTGAAATAAATTTTTGCCTGTTTAACATTCATTTTTTGCTGTTTTGTGAGCGATACAAATTTTTTTGAAGTTTCCTCTATTACCTACTCCTGTCTGATATATCTAGATCAATAATACAGCTATTTGCAGAGATAATCAGTACAGTAACAACAGTGAGTAAAAAAAAAATTTTATTTGCTCCAAGGAACACAACTGAATACCTAATATCATCTTCGTTTAATTAGTTATACTAAAGTTCTTAGGTGGTAGGTCGTAGGTGTAAATTCAAGCTCTAACACTGGAAACCGAGCACAAATTTGGGATATTCCTTCCAGATAACTTCAATAGAAAATTTTTATTATACTTAATCATCCGGACATGGTATAATTCTAACAACTTGGTTACTGCTTCAAAGTTTATGGGAAGAAATCTGCGGATAAATGCTTTTAGTTCCTACCGTAGATGCTTGATGGGATTAAATTCTGGTCAATAGGGAGATAGATACACTTATTTACAATTTTTGGCGTTGCTGATTTGAGGTATGAAATTCAACTAGTGGTAAATTTTCAGCCAAAACAATACTGCAAATTATACCTATTTCTTCCTAATTTAATCACCGAAAAACTTGTTTCTACCTACTGTGCTGACTCGGTCCTCCTGACTCACTCCTCGGTCTTCCTGTGAAATCATACATTTATTCAGCAACGCCCAATTTTTATATGGGTGGTTGATTCAGGATTATTTTAGAGGGTTTGAACTGTAAATATGCGAGAGAGAACTAATCTACTACCGCTCCAGGCGATAATTTGGGACCTAATTCTTCTTGGATAAATTGTTGAAAACTTTCTCCATTCATTTAATATTATTACTATTGTACCTAATAGTTCTGCAAAACGCTGTATTTTGCCATAGGGTAGGATGAGCGAACAGTAGTTAGATAGGATTAATCATACCAAATTCAAAAAAGATAGTTACACTAGAATCAGAACAAAACTTTTAAGAGATTTGCAAAAGACAACGGCAAGCAAATGTAGAAATGGCTGTTTGTTGAAACACAATTATCTAGTTGACAGAACTCTGCTAAGTCAATGATAGAGGCATTTTAGTCTCATATAAAAGCGCTGTAATATTTTTAACCAATGATACAACCAATTGATTATCTTTCTCCTGATGTACCCCTGGAACTGCCTTGGTACAAACTGCCAATTGTCATCGCTACACCTGAGTCACTCAAAGGTTATGGACAACTGGTAGATGATTATCGAAATTTTCCCATTGAAATTGTTACTTGGCCTGCTCAAGGTTGGCGTTCGATAGATGTAGATACAGGTAATCAAGGTGGTACTACTGCAGGCAATTTTGATGTGTGGTGGGAAGGAGATTTTTTGTATGGTAGAAACCAAGCAGTGAACGATCAATATCTATTTGGTTGGTCAAAAAATCCTGGGGAAGCTCAAAAAATTCCCCAGGAAAAATTAGATCGTTCTTGTGTTTTGTTATGGCATACAAATTATCATCCAGACAGTGGGCAATTATTTTTCCCTCTGAATAGTTCGCCATTTGTTGTACCTTTAGCTTTACCTGGTGATGATGTGAAACCAGAAGATTTTAAAGCTTTTTATTTTGATGGCACTCGGGGACTATATATACATCCTAATATTTGGCACGAAGGAATTTTTCCACTAACTTCAGAAGCTAGTTTTTATGATTGCCAAGGCAAGGTTCATGCCAGAGTTAGTTGTAATATTGCTCAAGAGTTTGGTTTGTTTCTTTCTGTACCCTTAAAAAAATTAGATAATTAATTTTATAATAAGTATTTTGACTTAGTTACTTTTCTTAATATTATCGGTCAGACTAATGAAAATATTTTGCTTGAAAAAGGTGGGGTTAATAGGCGATCGCTCCAATAATCATATTTATTAGAATAAAGTTTTTACCTCGATCCCCTATCTGATAACCCTCTAATCTCTAGCCAAGTTTCTTAATTATATTTGGAATCCAGCTCAATGCTAAGTAAATTAATCCCAATTGAAGAAGGAGACAGGAGACAGGAGACAGGAGACAGGAGGAAAATTACATGGGGATTCTAACCCCAAGTAATTTTGAACACCGTGTAGACGGTGGGGTATTAAACCCACAAAGAAAATGATAAACTGTAGCTGTTAGTAAAATGTAAAACCCATCAAAGTCTATCATTATGGATACCCCCTAGCTGTAATTTTTTTCTCTCTAATACTCTTATTATTGTTTTCAAGATCATGACATCTCCTAATTTAGTACCTCAATAGGGTGAAACCTGGAACTACCAGTTGGGTTAATCCGATGCCATCAACCATTTATCGCCTGTCTCTTAACAAAATGCGCCCTAGTATACATTCCCAATTTTTATTGGTAATTAATATCATATACTAATCCTAACATAAATCATTTTTTTGAGAAACAGACCGCTAAAGTTTTTCTACAAATATCTAAAATATAACCAAATAAAGACTATAAAAATATAAATCATAAAAAAAAGTTATATATTTGAATATTGATGTAGAGAATTCGATCTTATATATTCAGCTATGAGGATTCTTGATGATGTTTTTTCAGAGGTTGTATCTGGCCTAAAAGTTGTTGAGCAGTTCTGATGAACTTTTAATCTCAGAGAAAAGAGTATAATTATTGTTTTTAATATAGATAAATGAGATAAATCCAAGTATAACTACTTAGTAATAAGTTTATTAATATTTAGAATATCTGAAAACTTTTTTGTGAAAGTCTTTAAGATTACATATTGTCCAACTAAAAATGAATATACATCTCAAATGGTATCAATGTCTGGGACCGGCGTTTTTTGACTAGGAGTCAGGAGGACTGAGGACCGAGTCAGGAGATCAGGGGAAAGCATAAAGGAAAAAGGTGGAAAAATACTCCCCATTTCCCTAACTCTCCATCTCTTTTTAAATAAATCTCAAATGAGTTGTATGTGACTAGAGCGATCGCATTTTTATCAGCTCAAATACAATTGCTAAATAACTAGACTTATACTTAATATCTGAAAGAGGTTGAGTTAATTTTAATTAAAATAAATGCAAACAGAAGTAAGATTGAGAGTAGCAGTATTGGGGTTCTTCGTCGCAGACAATCAAGTTTTGTTGTTGCATCAAATGACAGACCCAGAACCTAATTGTTGGGACTTACCAGGAGGGGGACTGCAACCACAAGAGACCCTGATGGAGGGACTAGCGCGGGAAATTAGAGAAGAAACAGGAATTACTGATTTTCAAGTAGAGCGACTGCTAACAATAGCAGAGAATTTTTTTCCTCAAGGGGAGGGGAAGGTACTTCATAGTTTAAATATTATCTATCAATGTAGGGTGGAACCAAAACCAACTAATCTTAGTAGTGACGATCCAGAAGTCGGACCTCTGGGTATTAAGTGGTTGGCGATCGCGACTCTGACACCGCAGATGTGTTCAAATAGAGTTTGGACAGCATTACAAGCAGCAGATTTGGTGTAAATTTGAAAGGAAGAGGGAAGAGGTTCAATAATTGATAATTGATAATTGATAATTACCTCTCCCTAAAAGCTATCCCTTATAAGGAACTCCTGAAAACCTTGTGGTCAGCAGGGGAGCAGAGGAGCAGGGAGCAGGGGAGAAAGGAGACAGAATTATAGTAGATAGGAAAAACTACTTCAGTTATCAAAAAAAATGTACTTTTTAATACACTTTTTCTCTGACAAAAACCTTTTCAAGACTTATACATAACTTGTCTATTTTGTCAATTTTTATGTTAAGAAAGATGTTTATAAAGCATAGCCCTAAAAGGAAGAGGATTGAATAAAAGGAAAATTTTTTTCTCTCTTGGTCGATTGGATATGCTTAGGAAACCCATCCATCCCTCGACCGTTTGTTTCTCCACGGCGAGTTAGAGGATTTTTACCTTAATTATTCGGTAAACGGAAGAGGGAAAAGGAAGGAAGACTATTGAGCAAGAAAAAAACTTAAATTTCCTGTAAATATTTACCCTTGGGTTTACACAAACGATATAGTGCGGACATGATATTATCATATAGCGTTTCTCAGACTAATGAGGTACACCTATCTTTTTCTATTCTATTCCCTATTCCCTGTTCCCTGTTCCCTAAAACAAACGAATTTTGTACCTTACGCTTTTTGATAATTGCTATATATTGGAATTATATTGGAATAGTATTTAAGCAGGTACACAAAATTAATTACACATTTTTTAAGACTAAGTTACTTATATTGTAAACATTAGACTTGTCGCGAAATAAAACCTTAAAGTGAAATGGGAAAATTCTGGTTTTCACTGATTAAACTATGCTACCATTAAGTAGAAATTCCAGAGTCCAGCCGCAGTGAACATGAAGCGATCGTCGCGCATCTTTAATGTGATTTCGATACAATCCTCTCCCTGCATTATATCTCTTCACGCCAGATATTGTATGTTCACATTTGACGCTAACGCTACTTTTCTCTCTAT
>NZ_JAAHGB010000123.1:0-10478 GCF_010672695.1 Okeania sp. SIO1H4 | reverse complement strand
CACCTCACTGGACAGTTAACCAAGAAAATGTCACTATCTCCTCACAAAACTATTATCATGGCAGAATGTGACCCCTAACTGCTAATCAATGTGTAAGAAAATCCACGTCCACCCACAATAAAAAGTTAATTGTGACAACTAATGCACATTATCGAACTTCGCCAAAATTTAGGAGATGATTAAGACATGAAAGGAAAGAGAACAACCTCTTCCCACATCAACAAATTAAAAACAAGGGAACCTTAGATGAATATTCAAACTAACCTCAACAAAGCTTTTAGTTTCAGTTTAGTTGCTTTAACCGCTACTTCTTTATCATTAACTCCTGCAAAAGTTGCTTTTGCTCAGGTAAAAGTTGAGCCCCTGATCGCTCCTAGCGTTATAAATGAAGGGATGAACGGAACATGGAATTTACAATGGAAAGTCAACGGATTGTTATATAAAGGTCGTTTAAAAATGAATGGAAATTTTGGAACTATGGTTGTAAATGTAACTAGACCTAATGGTAGGAGAGTTTACTTTGAACAACAAATGAATATGCATCGTCAAAGAAATGGTTATACTCTTCAAGGTAATAGACCTACTTATCCAGGTAGGGATGCAATAAACCGTAACTATCAACCTGATAATTTTTATGTTGAGTTAGATGATAGTGGTCATTTGAAAATGAAAAATTGTTCTGATTATTCTGGTTATATTCCAGTCAGGATGACAAAAATTAATTAATTAATTCAATCAAGTTTAATCAACTTATTCTAGGGGTAGATTTGGCAAAAAAAACTGAGCTTGCTGCCCCAAGAACCATTATCATACTTACGACCCATCAACCTATCCGCCCAATCCTGAAGCTTGGAAGCTTCTGCCTGATTCTTTCTATTTTCAGCAGCAATTTGCAAAAGGTTTGCAGATTAACGAACACTATGTTGAAGTTTATTAAAGTTAGCATCACCAGGGAAAATTTCAGCTAAAATTAGACAATATTTCTCTAATCAAGTCAAGTTGTGATAGAAAATTCACGTCCACCCACAATAAAAAGTTAATTGTGATAACTCATGCACATTATCTACCTGCTCAAAAATTTAGGAGATAATAAAAATATAGAGTAGGACTTACGCAACGAGACTAATTATACTGGGTTTATCTTGAATGATGACCAATTAATACGCTATATATAGCTTTACTGTGTAAGTCCTGATCAATTCAAAAAACAAGGAGAAAATTATGTTTACTGGAACTCAAAGAACTAGGTCTCTTCGTACTCTTACCTTTGGTAGCACTGGTGAAGATGTGAAACATTTACAAAGACAGTTAAATGTTTTTAGATTTGGTCCCTTGGTAGTTGATGGAATATTTGGTGTAGCAACAGAAGAAGCTGTAAAGAAATTCCAAAAATACTATGGTTTAACTGTGGATGGAATTGTGGGTCCCCAAACTTGGGGAGTAATAGATACAAGTAAAATTGTCCGCACTACTCTGTTTTTGGGTAGCACTGGAGAAGATGTAGAATATCTACAAAGACGGTTAAATTTTCTTGGATATGGTCCCTTGGTATTTGATGGAATATTTGGTGTAGCAACAGAAGAAGCTGTGAAGAAATTCCAAAAATCCTCTGGTTTAACTGTGGATGGAATTGTGGGTTCCCAAACTTGGGCACGATTAGAATGGCTCGATTAGTAGTTGAATTCACTAACCAAAACTAATCAGGATTTACGCTAGCGGTATACATAAAGTCTACTAATTTAGGCGATTGTTGACGCAAAGCTCCGCTAACGCCTCAATATTTCTGCCATTCTTAAAGGCGTAAAACTAGAGTAACTGCAATTAAGTACCAAGTTCTCTGCTATCACAAACTAGATAACGAATTTACGGGATTTCAGCTTTCACTATCTATTAAAAATAGTTGATGAAAGGTATAGCATACCTTTTCTAGCTAAGAACTTAAAAGTTTTGCCACAAAAGAATTATAGGATTAGTTGGCACGCTCATTGCAGCGTCTCTAGTTTTAGCCCTAATTGCAGGTTTGTGTGTGCCAAATTTTATTCTGGCATTTTTATTAACTATAAATACGGATACAAAACAATTGAGTTTGGAGACTTAGTCACGAACCCTAGCTTTAAGCCATTTCCGAAAATGGCAAGATGCTAAAATATTCTTACAGTCTTATGAATACCTGCTGGACTGTAAGCAAGAACAGCGATGGATGGTGTATTTTGGCTAAGTCCTGGATAGACTAGAACAAGTCAATGATACTTTTTCCATAGTTTAGGTCAATATGGCGAACCTGTTATACGAAACTCCCTAGAAATAGAACTCTCTTCGTACAAAGATTTGCCATAGAAAGAACAATTTCTGCACCCATGAAGGATTACTAAAGATGAAACTACTCACTCCTGAATTCATTTACTCCATAACCCCTATCTTTATTGCAACGATTGGTGGAATCATTGGAGTTACTGTCTTAGTTACCGATAGTGATGATGCCAAATGGTCATCCGGAATCGGGTTAGCTGGAACAGCAATTGCTGGTGCCGCTGGTTTAGCACAGTCTAACAAAAATGAATCAACTGTTTCTGCTCGAGATGGCGTTGCGAGAGGAAACGGACAGAAAACAACGCCACACGTATAATTTATCTTATACGCACAGTTTAACTGGAACTAGACGTATAATTCGATGTACTCTAACAACATAATCAGCAAGAGACATTAAATACTCAATTGCTGCATCAACTGTTCTATGTATACCAGGCTTTCCTTTATTAACCATCTCAAATACCAGACCAATCTCTACATATAAATATGAATAGTAACATTGTTGTTCTCTATTATTAATAAGCTTAAAGCCAAATTGTATATCTTCATCCACCAAATCTTCTGGATGTTCAACTGCATATCCCCATTTTTCAATTGTAATTTTTTGTTCAACACTAGTAACCATTAAGCCCCCCTTAAACAAATTAATTCTTTCTAAGGTTCCGTCTCAGGGGAGCCGTCGTTGATTAAGTTTCCGTAATCTTTGAGTCTTTTGGATGGCTAAAAAAATTCAGTCAATGATTGCGTTTTTGGCAGCTTTAGTAGTCGGCAAACAATGATAGCGCAACCGCAAAACAACGGTGACAAATTCGGTACCGCTATGCTGAAACACTTTACCTGCACACGTCCTCACATAATAAAAAAATACAAAAATCATGATGAAACCGACGGACAGTGCAGGCCGCTGACGCTAAAGTATTGCTACCGAATTTGTTCAATACTTACATTCTGCCATCAGCGATAGTAACAGTAGCAGATACATAAACTGTGGCTCCGCCAAGGTTAAAGTTACTACTATTACTCCACCTTTTCTAAATAACAACCTCTAACTTTATACTCTGAAGATTTTTAATTTTTGACCCAATATTCTCTTTATGAATTAGGATTTTTTTTCACAACTACCCTCGTAATAATTAATCTTAGAATTTAATATCTTAGAAAATTTTAGACTAATTTTCTCATTAATTGATGGCCAATTATATAGCAGATAGTAGCCTCTAAATATAGGATGTGTCCAATAGAGGCTATTGGGATTTTGATTTTTTCTGGGAACTACCCAATTCCCAGTGATTTAAGCTGAAATCTTTACAGGATAAAGATTAGAGAACCCAGAGATTAACCCAAATATACCCAGACCTACCCAGAGATTACCCAGAACTACTGGGTTAAATTGGGTACATTTCTGGGTAGTTAAATACTTACTATGATTGAATTTCAGCTATTTCTACTGGGTTTTGGGTAAATGCTTTAAATCTCAATCGCGTTCCAGAGCCTTCTAATTGTCCATAGCCCATTTCAGCCAAATCCTTAAAGTAACTTCTGGCCACTTGAGCAGTAAATTTAGGTTTAACTTTGTCAAATTTCTTGCTAGTAACAATATCAGAACCAGATAAAAATTTATCCTTTCTTTGACAATAATCTAAGAGACTTTTTAGCATATCAGAAAGTGCTGGTTCAGGCTTCAGCAAACAAACTTTTTCAATAAAATATTGTTGTTGAACTATACTGTCAAAAGCCACTTGACAAACTGACTGAGGAATTAAATTAGTTGGTTCATTTGGATAGCTAAATAATAAATGAAGCAACCCACAATGCCTCAGAAACTTACCAGGAAATTTATTCAAAAATTCAGCCATAATCTGGTTATTTTCCTCCATGGCTTTAGTTTCCACCAAGCTGATTTTAGTGACAATATATTTAAAAGCATCCGGCGAAAACATAAATTTTTGCCCTGGTAGTTGAGCAGCCCAAACCAATAATTTATAAATATCCTCAGTAACGTCAACTGCACTGCCACCTGAAATCACTTCTTCTAAGGTTAGTGGTTTGTTCTCCATCCATAAGTAGTTGAATCTAGCAAAATGACCTGCACTGCGAAGGTTTGTCTGACTCAATAAATCCTGAAATACCTCCGGCTGTATTGCACCAATAATCCCCATTTGGCAGTTAAAACTGTTACCAGTCATTAAACTACCACCAAGTCTATCATCAGATTTCATACGGAGTTTGGGTGAAATGTTGCCATCGTAAAACTGCAGCCAAGCTTCTTTATCATCCCCATTACGGTATTGATTCATTGCTGCAAAGTGCGCTGATAATTCATCATAGAAAAATGTAATTCCTTTGTTGCCTTGGCGTTGGAACTGAGCGCAAACTGCCTCCATTGTAAAGCTGCTTTGTATGAATGTTCTGTAATGTACATCAATTGGTTTGTCCCCTGGATTTTTATCTCCTTTCTCCCATTCAGCTAGTAAAGATTGATAGTGTTGGTAGTCATCCATATAAGCATCAGCAGCTTGTTTTTCTAATTTTCCTAATGCCTTGCGAACTGGTTTAATAAATGGTGATTTACCTTTGCCAGAAGTAGCAATTAAACATACCCAACTGATTAATTTTTCTGACCAACCATCATGTACTTCCACCTCAAATTCACCATGAATAACTCCACTAATAGCAGCTATTAAACACTCCATTATTGCCAGTTCATCCCATCCCAGGTTCTGAGCGTGTAGGCTACACATCTTTAGTTTATCCGGCAGATAATCAGACTTTTTATTAGGGCGAGTTAGTGGGGTAAATAGCTTTTTTTCTTCTAAATCTTCTTGTTCTTTTTGAAGTTGCCAATAAATTGATTTAATGTCCAGTTTATTAGCTTTATATTTAGCAAACTCAATCTCCAGTTCCGATGATGATAAATCCTTTTCTAAAAGAGAGGCTGCCAGTTGCTTAGAATGTTTTTGTCGCTCATCAAAAAGTACCTCATTAAACTCATAAATATTAATCAGTCCTTGATTAACAATTTCTTTCTTTAAATCCTGAATTGCCCCTAAGTCAAAGAGAATTTCTCGGATTTGTCCTCTTAAATCATCTACTAAATATTCATGCGGATTCTTATGACGCTCTGGTTTTTCTAAGAGACTAAATTCCAGAACTTTTAAAGCATACTTCTCTTGTGATAACTGAGGATAACTTAGCAAGTTATTAAGATGGTTGATTAGGTCAGCTCTCTCCATTTTTACTAATAAGTCACAGATGATTGGTTGAGTTATTTGTTGGAAAATTTCATGAGATTCTTTACAAGCTCGGTACAAGACTTTATGGTCATTAAATCTAAATGAATCGACTGATATTTCTTTCTTATTTAGTTCCTCAAAATCAGCCCCATGCATGATTAAATTAGCAAATACTTGATTTGTTGTTGTTTTGTAAGCCCAATTATCTCCCATACTTTGTAATAAATATGGGTTAATATTGTCATAATTAGGATTGACTGACTCACAAGCATACTTTATGCCATTACCTGAATCTAAATATCCAGGGGTTGTATTTCCACGAAGGTTGTCGTAATTGTTGCTTTTTGTTTCACTCATTATATAATACAATAATAATTGTCTAGTCGTTGTCTATTGTCTAGTCGTTATCTAATTGAATTTTAATTCCAAATAAAAAATAATTGGAATTATATTACAATCCTCTCAGAGTCCAATTCTGAGAGGATTAATTATTTATACCATTAATTTGTGATAGAACATTCATTGATTTCCTTAATCAACACTTTATAACTCCTTCAATCTATTCTCCCAAGACTTCAATAACACCAAATCATCTCCTTCTAAAAATTGACAATTACCAACTTTTTCACACATCCTCTGATATCTTTTTTTCTCATCTTCATGAAGCCAATCTTGATGATTGTATAGAGACTATAATCCTTCCATTTGGCCAATTAAATTATTATCATCTTTCGTATCTAATTCAAAAGATATTTCTAGCATTTTCTCATATTTATCAATCATAATAACTCCTAAATAATTGCTCTAATTTGCTCCAATAATTGTTTACCTTTCTGATAGCTCCTACCTTTCATTTGCAACACATTTTCAATGATGTAAGAATCGGAAGCGGTGGAAGTACGAATAAAATCGACTAGCTTAACAACTTCCGCTACTTCCATTTCTTCCAATGCTTCCACCCGTTTTGATAGTGTGAAAGTAGGTTGTTTAGCAGCTTCCTGTGATTCTACCACTTCAGGTGCGATCACCTCCTGGTTATTTGTAGCACTACCAAAAGATAATATTTGTTTTGCATCTTGGTTAAATCCTTGTTCACGGGAGTATAATATCGCAGAAGTTTCGGCATCAAAATCTAATTGTTCAGCACGTCTAATTACACCAATTAATTCTTTAAACTGAGCAGAAGTTTTACTAATTATCCAACCCAGAATAGAATGTCCTAATGACCATGCAATGGCAAAGTGTAATAACTCCTCATTGCGACTAATTACTGCATAAATACCAAAGAAAGATTGACCTAAAAGATAAAATTTAGTTACGTCATGTAGTTCATTTAGATGGCTTATAATTCTCTCAGTTGCCAAGTTCATCAGATAAAAACTCCTAAACTAAATCCTGATAGAAATGCTGTTGCTGTCAAGACAGTGAAAGCTATTAATTCCCAGAAATCACTAACTCCTCTTTTAATCCAGTAGTAACCAGTTAATCCAATTGTTGCTAGTAGTTTGAGAACGATTATTGGGATTAAAAATCGCCACCAACCTACAGCTTCATATCCTACTAAAATTGCAGCGGTAAAAATTCCTTGGAATAAAAATGTTGCTTGCCACATAATACCGTTTCTGTTTATAGTATAGTGATAAGGGAAGGTTGCAGCCTTCCCTAAAATCAAGTCAAATGTTTGTTAGCTTCTCAATTTGCTTCGGATTGCTGCTATATCAGCATCAGCTTTTTGGGAAGCTTGCTCATAGTTAGCAGCAGCACCAGCAAATGTCTTTCGCTTTCCTTGTGCGTATGCTCCAAATCCTGCTATGAGTTTGGCTGATTTGGCTGCATATTTAATTGCTTGTCTTGCATATCCTTTGACTCCATAGAAAGCATTGTTTCTGGTGTAGTCACTTTTTAGTAGTCTGGCAGCAGTTCGATATCCTTTAGCACTGCTTCCGTTTAGTTTTACCTGTTCGTTGACTTTACCTTTAAGAGCTTGATATTGTTGCTCATTAATGGTTACAGGTGACTGCAAATCTGCCATTGATTTATGTGGTTGCAGTGTACCAGGATTGGTTGGTGTCAGCGAATCTGTTGTTGCTTTTCCTACTAAGTCACTGGCAGTTCCTAATCTGTGTTCGCCGTTAGCAAGTGATGAACTGTTGCTTTGTGCAGCTCCTGATATTTTAGCAAGTGCGTTTCCTAAACCCATTATCTCTCCTTAGTTTCAGTCTTTTCTATTTCTCCTCTACTCTCTCCAGGAGTGATTGATATTGCTGCAATTGTGAATAGTAATATCAATGAAATTGGTATGAGAGTAGGTAGGAGTGTGTATTCTAAAATTCCTTTAACTCTCTTGTTTTTTGCCATTGTTTTGACTGGGAAATATAGGTGGTGAGTGAAGTTCATTGAATATGCTTTCATCTAAGTCATCGTCAGTTGATGATAGTTGATTCATTAGTTTTTCAACAATTATCATGCGTGCATCTTCTTTGAAGTCAGCATAATAATGTTGATATGCTTTACCCCAAGTGATAGCATCTTCACGAGCAGTGCGTTTAGCATCAGCAATAATTTCACTGAGTTCTAATTGTTGAAATTGTTTTTCAGACTGGGATTGAGTTGACTTCGATTGGTTGATTTGTTGCACTATGGCGCTGTTGTTTGTTGTCATTGTCGTAATCTCTGATTAATTTCAAAAGTTCAGGTAGGTGAAGTACACCTTGACCGCGCGAACGGTATGTTGCCATCCATCGAAACACAACGATAATTTCTGATGAACTTCTATCAAATCCTCTATCGCCCTTGAAGTGATTGAACCCACTGATATTGCATGACTTCAATAATTCCACATCTTTATATAGTTGTGGATATGAAATTGGAATGCCAGCGAAGGCAAGCCCTTCAAGTAATTGTTTCCGTGAAAGCCAGTCAGACTGCCCGATAGCAAACTGAATAGCTCGATGAATTTTGGCAATTGTATAGTAGTTGAAGTTGTTACTGGATATGTAGCCCTCCATAAAGTATATTAAAGGTATTGGTATTGTATTATCAAGGTTTAATAGCCTATAGTTCGTCCGGTTTCTCCCGTTCACCAGTCTATTTATTCCTTGAATATACTCTTATTATAAGTGAATTATAAGTATATGTCAAGAGGGAAAAAAGGTAGTCAGAAACAAATGAAACAAATATCAGTTAGTGTCCCTGACTATATATATAAAGCGTTAGTCTTTCTTACTGAAACGTCAGGTAAAAGCCAGAGTGCTTATTGCGCTCCATGGATTGAAAATGGTGTGATTGATGAAATTAGCAGATTTAGGAAACTTCAAAATGAAATGAATGACCTTGAAATTCCACTTGAAGATGAAGAATAGCTCTTAAGAAGCGGAGTTTCCAAGAACTGTTAAACTCGTTCTCTAGATTTAGTGTTGAGTACCTAAATCACTCGTGAGAACGCCACTTTTTCAATAAGTATATTTACTGTGTAGTGGGGTGTCTAGTAATCACTGTACAGTGCACTAGACACCCTTCACTGAACTATTGTGTACCATAATGCGGGTTTAGTTTGCCAATTATCCTGTTTGGCAATGTTTTTAATCAAAGACTGCACTTTATAACACAAATTCAGATGAACACCAGTAATGTGAATAATTTTGCCAGAAAAATTGGATTTTTGTTTTGAAGTGAATTAGAAATGCACATTGGTTATGGAAAATTCCCAGAAACAGTCTTATTTAACATTCGACTTGCAATTAAATACCATTTTCGTTACTGCAAATAAACCTTGGTTAGGATTGTTTGTAATGAAACAAGATAGGTTCTAACAAAACCATAGCTATGGCTAAGGTAGCTATCAACAAACCATCTTTTTTACCAGCAATCAGTATTCAGCTAAAATTCGGGGGTTAAAATCTCCATTATACGACTTGAAAACTGATTACTGATTGCTAACCTAATCTTCAACTAAACTAAGGAATTTTCTCAAATGACTGTATCAACAATGACTGTATCAACTTTGCCTGTATTAAAAGAAGGGGATAGTGGAGATGCTGTTCGGTTTCTTGAACAATTGTTATCTTCAATCTTTTGGTTCGGTCTACCAGTTGGAAGACCGACTCTTATTACCGATAATGTAATATTTGATGCCCAATATGATAGTCAAACCAAACAAATAGTAGCTGAGTTTCAACAAAATTATAACGCTACTTTTCCTTTTCCATCGCCTGATATTACAGTAGATGGAGTGGTGGGTCCTGAAACCTGGAAAGCTTTGGGTGATGCCATCTTCAAATACACTTATTAAAACTATCGCTCTGACAGAAGGTATAAGGAGTCCTCATCTAAAAGTGTTTCATTTTAGATGGGGGAGCCTCAACTATAAGGAAGTTTAGTTGAGGTACTTCACTCCTTTATCCATACTTCTTTGATACACTACCAAAAGTTCTAGTTATTGCGCAAACAGAAATATAGGGAATAGATTCAGTCGGAGGCTAAAACCTTATGAACATGAAATGGAAAAAATTAATATTAATCTTGTTTATTTGGCTCGCCACTGAATTCTTTCTGAATTTCACAGGATTGGATGAGGTAGCTAATTACAGTGAGTATATTCTACAAATCAATCATCAACATATTGAAGCGCTCGACTCACCAATCATGTTTTAATATTCGACACGTTTATGGCAATTTTCAGGGGAAAAGCCGTAGTAGTCTCTGCTCTACCTGGATAGAGGAAAGCATAGGAAATGAAATACAGAGACTGGAAAGGTACAAAAAAATTGATAAGTTATTGGAAGATAAAAATCACTCTTGAGTATACGCACCTCACTGGACAGTTAACCAAGAAAATGTCACTATCTCCTCACAAAACTATTATCATGGCAGAATGTGACCCCTAACTGCTAATCAATGTGTAAGAAAATCCACGTCCACCCACAATAAAAAGTT
>NZ_JAAHGB010000122.1:0-10587 GCF_010672695.1 Okeania sp. SIO1H4 | reverse complement strand
TATGGCTACTGATAGTCAGAAAAAAACTAAATATAAGTATTTAGGAAAAGGGGGAAGTGAAGCTCATATTGATGCAGTTGAAAAAATGACTCGAAGGAATCTTATTGATGAGTTGGAGAGAGTTGTTTATTCCCTTCAAGAAAGTTATTTAGATATCTGTTTCGGTGGAGAAATTGAACCAGACCCATCCTATGATTTTCAGGATGATAAATAATTTCAAAAACAAAGATAATTCCAGTATGAATTCGGTCTTTAAATCTTAATTTCAGTAGTTAGTGTAAATATTACGCTAACTTTTTTTGTCCAAAGTCCAATAAATATAGGACTTATATCATATCCGCTGAATAGTGTAATAAAAAACTTTCTTCTTTTTTCCTCCTGACTCCTGATGACTGACTCCTCCGTAGCTCGTGTACTTATGGTATAAAAAGAAAACGTAGAAATGTTCTCCAAAATATCCCTGTATATTATAAAGTCTACTATTCAACATGAAAAAAACTCTATTTTTAAATCCCCCTTCCTTTGATGGTTTTGATGGAGGTGCCGGAGCTAGATACCAAGCAAAACGGGAAATTACTTCTTTCTGGTATCCCACTTGGTTAGCTCAACCTGCTGCTCTAGTTCCTGGAAGTAAATTGGTAGACGCTCCTCCCCATAACCAAACAGTGGAAGATGTGCTGAAAATTGCTAAAGATTATGAACTGGTAATTATGTACACCAGTACCCCTTCCCTCCCCAATGATGTTAAATGTGCAGAGGCAATTAAAACTCAAAACCCTGAGACACAAGTAGGTTTTGTTGGCGCTCATGTGGCAGTTTTGCCTGAAGAAACTCTTAAAGATAATCCAATTATTGATTTTGTCTGTCGCAACGAATTTGATTATACCTGCAAAGAATTATCCGAAGGAAAATCTTTTGCAGAAATTAAAGGGTTGAGTTTCCATGATTCTCAAGGCAATATTCACCATACACCAGAACGAGAATTGATTCACGACTGGGATACAATGCCTAGTGTTTTTCCGGTTTATGCAGAACATCTAGATATTCGTAAATATCTAATTGGTTATTTACTCGATCCCTACATCTCCTTATATACAGGTCGTGGTTGCCCTGCTAAATGTACTTTCTGTTTGTGGCCACAAACTATTGGCGGACATCAATACCGGGCTAAAAGTCCCGAAGCAGTAGGGCAAGAAATGGCAGAAGCAAAAGCTATTTGGGGCAGCTCTGTGCGAGAATACTTTTTTGATGACGATACCTTTACTATTGATAAAAAACGAGCGATCGCTATTAGCGAACATTTGAAACGACTGAAGCTAACCTGGAGTTGTAATGCTCGTGGAAATTTAGATTACGATACTCTTAAAGAATTGAAAAATAACGGTCTGCGTTTGCTGTTGGTAGGTTTTGAATCTGGAAATCAACAAATTTTGGATGGAGTCAAGAAAGGAATTAAGTTAGAAGTCGCCCGCAAATTTATGGAAAATTGCCATAAGTTGGGGATTAAAGTTCATGGAGCTTTTATTCTCGGTTTACCCAATGAGAGTAGGGAAACTATTGAGGAGACTATCCGTTTTGCTTGTGAAGTAAACCCCCATACAATTCAAGTCTCGATCGCTTCCCCCTACCCTGGAACAGAATTATATAGTCAAGCTCAGGAAAATGGTTGGTTTACTGGCGATGCTTTGGTTGCTAATTCTGGAATTCAGATGTCATCGTTACAGTATCCTAATTTGTCAGGTAGTGAAATTGAAGATGGAGTTGAGCAGATGTATCGTCGGTTTTATTTTAGACCCAAGTCAATTATTCCTATAGTTGGTGAAATGCTAGCAGACCCGCAAATGTTAGTGCGTCGTTTGCGTGAAGGTAAAGAATTTCTTTCTTATCTGAGAGAACGTCATCAGAGAGCAGCGAGTCATTAATTGGCTAAAAGAAGTCAGATTAATCTACCTGTTTCTCAGTCAAAGCTTTATTCTAATTTTCTTTCTTCTAATTTTTTCAGAAATGCTGTGTTGTTACCACGCACCAGCATCAATTAGTACGATTCCAGGTCGATAACCTCTATCTAAACTACGCTGCTTCATAAAACCTCATATAGTCAGGACTTACGCAAAGACACTATATATAGCGCATAGTAAATAGAGCGATTGCTGACGCAAAGCTCCGCTAACGCTATAATTTTTTTCAGCGATCGCCCAGTATTTCTGATTCTATCTCTATCCATAAAAACTTAAATAACCGTCATTTTAATTGCAGCATATTTGAGTTCAGATACTAGATATTTAGATAATAATTGATGTTTTAGTTGATAAATAGTTTTTCCCAGAATGTTTGCCATTTTTTTCAAATGATTCCAAACCAACATAGCACAAGCAATATGATTTATTTGGATTTTTCTCAGACGACATTGACAGGAACCTAGGCCTGTTAATTGCTTAATTATGGCGTGAAATTATTCGATTTTCTATCTGGTTTGAGATTCAAATTCTACATCATCTTTACTGCATTAGCTCTCGTCATTAGTAGCAATATATTCTGCTGTGTTGGTAGAAACATTTACCCAGAAAGCTTGACTGTCTTGAGTGCGTCTTACATTCTGAGGAGACCTCAGAATTACGCACTCGCTTTTTTATTCCTTGGAAAACCTTTAATTTTAATTATTTTACCTGATATTTTTTCTGATTCATTCCAGCTTAATTCAGCAATTTTTTTATATTTTTCTACACCACCAGTGTCATCTACGTACGCGATTTACCTTGTAAGGGACAATAATAATTTTTTCCTAGGTTATCTATCAATGCCATTAATCTTTGTGTTGCATACCAACTATCCATTAATACAGTTTTAAATAGTAATTTCTTCTTTTTGACCACATTAAATATTATTTATTCAACATGATCTATTTGAGTTTTATTGTCACTATCTGGGTCGTAAATACGATAATCTATTATCCAAAATACTTCGGTTTTGGGATTAAAATATATACAATTAACTATTCCTATACTCAGAATTACTTGATGTACCGATACCACTATATTGTCGTCGCGCAAGTGCCTCTTTTCCTTCGGAATGCTTCGCAAACAGAGGAGCTTTGCTATCAATATAGAATGTCATCATATTTATTCATAAGTTGTTTCTTCTTCCTATTTCCAGGCTGTAATACTATCATTTTTCAATTCCATCAATACCATATCTGCTAGCTCTCCATTAGGCATAGGCCATGATTTATACATAATCTCTCTAACTACAAAACCGAGATTTTTAAACATATTCATTAACCTGTTGTTTGATAACAAGATTACAGCTCCGATTCTTTGAATATATAATTTCAGAAAGGCACAAATAATTAATTTCAACCATAAGTCTCTTTCTAATACCCTCCTTCTGGATATTTTTTAAGTCCAAGCTTTTCTATCCAACAGTTGGCGTTTTTGGTTGACATAGAATTTATCTTGCAAAATTATTACAATGTACCAAAATAGGCGTTGGTGAATCAACATAAGAATTAAGATATTTAGGCGAACCGTAATCAAGGTCTGTAGGGAAGTTGCATGCAACGTCCCTACCTATTCCCTATTCCCTAAACACGAAAATCATAGCTAAATTCACTAACGCCCTAAAATATTATTATAGATTAAGGAAATAATAAATTGACTCAAACTAACAAACTAAAAGCCATAGAATTATTTGCTGGAATAGGTGGTTTTCGCTTGGGAATGAAAGCTGCAAATATTGACACTATTTGGGCTAATGATATTAGTGAACTTTGTTGTCAAATTTATCAAAGTAATTTTAGTAGTGGTTCTATAGTATTAGACGATATTAATAAAATTAATTTATCAGAAATTCCAGAACACGATATTTTAACAGCAGGATTTCCCTGTCAACCATTTAGTCAAGCAGGTAAAAAAATGGGAATTAGAGATAGAGTCAGAGGAACACTTTTTCAACGAATTGTTGAAATAATCCAAGCTAAAAAACCCAAATATTTTTTATTAGAAAATGTTAAAAGAATCTTGACCATGGAAAAAGGGTATCATTTCCGAATTATTTTAAATGCTCTTGCTTCTTTAGACTATTTTATTGAATGGAGAATTATTAACCCGATAAATTTTGGTATTCCCCAGAACCGAGACCGAATTTTTATTTTTGGTACTTGGATTAAATCTATACAAAAGACTCCTGATCTAGAAAAGCTTTCTGTATTTTTAACAGATAATGATCTTGATAATTTACCAGGGAATGACAATAGCGAAATAGAAAAATATATGGAGCCTATTATTAATTTCAGGAGTAAAAATTATCACTGGGGGATTGCTTATCAAAACAAAATGTACAGTCAATCTTTACCTTTAATGCCTGATGTAAAACCCAGAAAAAAACTCAAAGATATTCTCCAAGATGAATCAGAAATAAATCCACAATTTGACTTTACTTCTGATACCCTAGAAAGAATTAAACAGAGCAAAACTGTAAATAGATATTGTAATGGCGTGGAAATATTATATAACCAAGGAGGAGGAGCGCGTCTTGGCTATACAATATTTGGCATTAATGGCGTTACTTCCACATTAACCGCTTCTACTTCTAGACATTATGAAAGATATCAAGTCGGTAATAAATTTCGCCGTTTAACTAATATTGAATATGCTCGTTTAATGGGATTTCCTGATAATTGGTGTCGAGTTGCTAAAATTTACAATCAATATGCTTTATATGGTAATTCAGTTGTGCCTGATTGTGTAGAATGGATAGGCAAAAGAATAGGTCAACAAAATTTTAAGTTTAAGCATCAAACTTGGCAACAGTTAACATTATTTTAATTCAATATTTATCAATATATGAAAAAACTTACCCTACCACTATTTAAAACTGAGGCAGCAATTTTTGTTAGAGATTTAAGTATTACTCCAATTCTTGATTTGTATGGTATTACCGATGGTAAAGCAGTCGGAACTTATGTAGAACAAGCATTCAATAATTATTTAAGAACGAAGTATTTATATACTCCAGGTAGTGCAGCTAGTGGCATAGATTTTCCTGAATTAGAAGTAGATTTAAAGGTAACATCTATACGACAACCACAATCATCTTGTCCGTTTCGAGATGCTAGTCAAAAAGTTTATGGATTAGGTTATAATCTACTTGTTTTTGTGTATGAAAAAATAGATAATCCTGAATTACAAGCAGCAAGTTTGAATATTCAAAATGCAATATTTGTAGCCAAAGAAAGAACAGGAGATTATCAAACTACACGGGGTTTAATAGAAATTATTAGTCGTAATGGTAATCAAGATGATGTAATAGGATTTTTGGAAGACCGTAATCTTCCTTTAGATGAAATAGGGCGTGAAATTTTAGCTGAGAGAATAATTAAACAACCTCCACAACAGGGTTATATTACTATCTCAAATGCTTTGCAATGGAGATTACAATATAGAAGAATTATTGAGCAGGCAGTAATAGGAAATGTAGTTGGAGTAGAAAATATTCTGAATTAATTGAAAGGTCAGTATCGTAGCAGAAAATTTCTCTAGCGCAAATACTGTTCAGATAAGCATTGCCCTATTTTGTCAATTCCATGAATACCATATCTGCTAAATCTCCATTAGGCATCGGCCATGATTTATACATAATTTCTGTAACTACAAATCCGAGATTCTTAAACATATTAATTGAGGCTTTATTTGATAACAAAATTGCAGCTCCAATTGTTTGAATATGTAATTCCTGAAATGCATAAATAATTAGTCGTTTTAATGCTAGGGTTCCATAGCCTTTATTTCTGTATTTTTCATCCAGAATTGCTATACCAATTTCAGCAGTCAACACATCCATATTCAAGCCTTTTAATACTACATATCCAATGGGGAAATTGTCTGGGTTTAGATAAATTCCAAATGGTATAGGCTGACTTTTTCGAGAATAGGGGAAAGCGTAACTTGAAATTGCCTCTATAAATTCTTCTGTCTCGTCAGGTTTAAAGAATGTATTCCAACCTAGTAAATCTATTAAACTTTGGTCTTGATCCAGCTTGATTAAGTTTTTAAGATGACTATTTGTCATAGAAGCAAAAAAAAACTTTGAGTCTGTTGCTTTATGTTCTTGCTCTAATCATATTCTTTCATCCATAAAACTATCTATTTATTGCTTTAATTTAACGATGAAATGAAATCAACAAAATCTCCTGATCAAAGCAATAAACAGAGTTGCTAATCAGAGATTTTAAGTGTTGTTTCATTTCTGGATTAGATAGCAATTTTTCTAAGTCAAACAATTAATAATTAACAATTAAAAATTATCTATTTTTATAAATAAGAGGATTTTCCTCAAGGATTTTTTTTTCTTTTTTCCCCATTAATTGAGAGGCTTTATACCTTAATTTTTCGAGATTTTTTAATGCTGATAATTCCTCTGTTTCCTTTAATTATTGCCAAATTAATTCAAAAATCATGGGTTCAAAAACAGAGATTTTGGAATTTATTAATCTAAATGATCGAATCATCCCGCAAGTATACAACTAGCTTTTTCCATATCTTCCCGACGACCCAAAGTGCTTAGGCGTAAAAAACCTTCTCCACTCGAACCAAACAATGAACCGGGTACACCAACAACCCCTGCTTTAAATAATAGTTCGTTAAAAACATCCCAAGAACTCATTCCCTCCGCTCCTTTTACCCATATATAAGGATTATTAGTACCACCAAAACAGTTCAGTCCAAAAGCTTCTAAACCTTCCTTGAGAATTCTCGCATTTTCTAGGTAGTACTTAACAATTTCTTGACATTCTTTTTGACACTGTTCCGACAAAACAGCAATTCCTCCTTGTTGTGCTAAATTAGAAGCACCCCAAAACCTGATAGATTGACTAATTCTAAACATTTCGGTCAACTCTCCTGCTACAGTGCTTTTAATAGTTAAGTCAACAGGAACTACAGACCAACCTAATCTTAATCCAGAAAATCCAGCCGTTTTAGAAAAACTACCCACTTCAATCGCACATTCAGTCGCTCCTTCTATTTCATAAATACTTCTAGGAATATTCGGATCGGTAATAAAAGCACTATAAACAGCATCAAAAATAATGACAGACTTGTAACTTCTGGCATAGTCAACAAAAGCTTTTAGTTGTTCTTTAGTAGCAACTCCTCCTGTTGGATTATTAGGAAAACAGAGATAAATTACATCTACCTTTGACTCAGGAATATCCGGCACAAAATTATTTTTATCATTGCACTCTAGATAAATAATATTATTTCTACCTGCCAACAAATTTGCTTCTAAATATGGAGGATAAATCGGGTCTTGTAGGGCAATAATATTATCTAAACCAAAGAGTTCCTGAATACCAAAAGTACCTGACTGGGCACCATCACTCACAAAAATTTCCTCTGGTTTTAGATTAATTCCACGAGGTTTATAGTAATTGTGACAGATAGCTTCTCTTAGTTTAATATTCCCATCAAATTCCCCATATCCTGTATAAGTTGATTGATGACCTAACTTCGTTGCAGCATCAACTAAAGCTTCAACAACTTTTGATGGTATGGGATGAGTTGTGTCTCCCCACGCCATCATGTATATTTCTTTTTGGGGATTAGATACTTGATAGTTTTCAACCGTTTTAATTAATTTGTTTTTAATCATATCGGCGAAGGTATCAGAAGTAAACAATTGATTCAGATTTGGATTTGTTGTAGTCATATTTAGGATTTTGGTTATGTTTTCAATACTTATAATTTATGAAGCTGAAAATCTGGAATTATTCGTTACAGAACTCAAGGCAAATATTCCAGATATTGATATCCAGTTCTGGCCAGAAGTAGAGAACCCAGAGAAAATAGAAGCCATATTAACATGGAAACCTCCTCTAGGAATAATGGAAAAATTTCCGAACCTTAAGGGAATTATTTCCCTGGGAGCGGGAGTAGAAGAGATTTTAAGAGACCCTCATCTTCCCCAAAATGTGCCCATTGTTCGTATTGTTGAACCTTGTCTGACATCAAGAATGACTGAATACATCTTATTAGCTGTTCTTCGTTTTCACAGACAAGAATTTCAATATCAAACATTTCAAAAAGCGCAACATTGGGAACCTTTACCTTTACCAGAAACCAGTTCCTGTACGATAGGAATTTTAGGTCTTGGTGTTCTGGGAAAAGATGCTGCTCAGAAACTCAATACTCTTGGTTTTCCAATTCGCGGTTGGAGTCGGACACCAAAGAACATTGATGGTATAGAGTGTTTTCATGGACCAGACCAATTAAAACTTTGCTTGAGTAAATGTCGTGTCCTGGTTTGTTTACTTCCCTTAACTAGAGAAACAGAAGGGATTCTTAATGGTGAAATATTTTCAGCCATGCCTAAAGGAGGTTATTTGATTAATGTTGCAAGAGGGCAACACTTAGTAGAAAAAGATTTATTAGAAGTATTAGATTCAGGTCAACTTTCAGGTGCTTGTCTGGATGTTTTCTCTCAGGAACCTTTGCCTGAAAATCATCCATTTTGGTCACACCCTCAAATTACAATAACACCCCATGTCGCAACTCAAACTGATTCTGAATACTGGACAAAACCAATTGTAGATGCTATTTGTTGCCTTCGTGATGGTCTTCCTTTGCAGAATGTGGTAAATTGTGAACAAGGTTACTAATATCAAATCTGGTTAATGGTTAGACAAGCGAGCAAGATGCTCGCACTCCCTCTACTAATTACGATATGAAGGATCAAGGCGATCGAGCAAACGACAATTAGCTGCCCATACCTTGGCAACCTCCTGTTTATGGAAAGTTGGTTCCTCAAACTGGCAGGCTGTATGTTCGCAAATATCAGGTGGTGGTATAATTGGCTGAGTTCCAGTACCTAGCACGTTGACTTGGATTTCACACGCCTTATTCAGGTTGTACATATAGTAAAATGCTTCAGCAACCGTTCTACCCACAGTTAAAAGCCCGTGATTCCGCATAATTAAAGATTTCTTTGCTCCTAAAGATGCAACAATTCGTTCCCGCTCATCAAGGTCTAGTGATATACCCTCATAATCATGGTACGCAACACGATTATAGAATTCCATGGAAGCTTGGTTAAGTGGCAACAAACCTTCTTCCATCGCAGCAACAGCCATGCCACTCACTGTATGGGTATGGGCGATTGCATGAGCATTAGGACAACCTAGATGAATGGCGCTATGGATGGTAAATCCTGGCGGATTTACGTCAGCATCTGTAGCATCAATTTTGTTGCCATTAACATCAACTCGCACTAGATTTGATGCACATATCTCATCGAAAAGCAGACCATAGGGATTGATTAGGAATATAGCTGGTTCCTCCTGAATACGCACCGAAATATGGCTATGGATCGTCTCCGTCATCCCGTAGTAGTTAACCAAGCGGTAAGCAGCAGCGAGTTCTATGCGCAACTCTTGTTCATTCTCAGGGCAGGATTTAGCTAAAGTTTCTCTGGTTTTAGTAATGCTCATTTGAGTTAACAGTTATCAGTTATCAGTTAGCCTCCTAACGGAGGAGCTATGCTATCAGTACCTCCTAATGACGTAGGAGGCTTGAAATACTGAAGTTTATTTTTTTCATCCCCTTGTAGAGCGACAGCTAGTGGCGCAGCCAAGGGGAGGCTTGAGACCTTATTTTTTTGTCATACTTGTATTGATTAGGACTTACGCAGCACAACGTATTTCCGTCATTGCGACCGATAGGGAAGCAATCTCAAATCCCTGTTTTTCGTACCTTATGCGTAAGTCCTGTTGATATAGCATTTCTCAAGAAGCGTGAGGTACAGTTCTTTCGATCCCCCCTAACCCCCGTTTAACAAAAAGCGCAGCATCCTCTGGCTTCCCCCTTCCCAAGGGGGACGGGAGGGGGATCATTAATGTACCTCACGAGGCTGAAAACTGCTATAGTTACACCTATGTTAATTAGCATTAAAGGAAATCAGCAAAACCTCTTCAGGAAAATAATAAACCGAGTTTCTGAGCAATGAATTGAGGTATTGTTCCATCTCTGGATAAGACAGTAATTCTTCCAAGGTAATCTCGTGCGATTCAGATAACTGTTCTGTTTCCTTATCCTTGTTAAAGCAGTTCACTGTTGCCTCATGTTTGATATAATGCTCTAATGCTGCATGGTCATCAGCTTTGATTGGCTCTTCATAGAATATCCGATGGATTTGATGCTGAATCCCACATTCATCCAGACTCTCTATGACATCTTCAGCAGAAGTAAATCCTTCACCTTTTCCCTCTTTGAAAATTTGTAGGTATTGCTCGTAGAAATCGACGTAAAAAGACTTACGAGTAGCCAAAGCAATAAATCCAACTCCGGTATCCTTCAGCAAACTAGCACACTTTTTCAATACAACCGCCAAATCCTGGCGTGGAATCATATAAAAGCCGTGCATTGACCATAATAAGTCGTAAGCATTTCTTTCTAGATTTGCTGATTGAAATGAACTACCCCGCCGTGTAGACGGACGGGGTTTCTAAGTCCCCGTCAACAAAGTCCGCACTTTGAGATTTTGAGCGCTTCATTTGCCCCAGTTGCCTCATCGAGCCTGTATGTTTACGGGTCGAAT
>NZ_JAAHGB010000121.1:0-10854 GCF_010672695.1 Okeania sp. SIO1H4 | reverse complement strand
ACTTCTAGTTCCCCCCTTCTCAAGGGGGGTTAGGGGGGATCGAAAGCACTGTAACTCACAAAAGGTGAGAAATGCTATATTTATTTTCTGTGAGTTTTAACGAAGTTTATCAACAGTGGAAAAAATTTCGAGAGCAAGTTTTTAATTGGAATAAAGTTAATGAATTAAGTTTTGCTCAGTTTTCGTTTAATAAGTAGCCAAAGTGAATTGAGAATTTAGAATTGAGAATTTAGAAACGATCCCCCTAAATCCCCCTTAAAAAGGGGGACTTCCAGTTCCCCCCTTCTCAAGGGGGGTTAGGGGGGATCGAAAGCACTGTACCTCACAATAGGAAATTAGATCAATCCATATATATTGCCTTTGCGTCAGCCCTGTATTAATTATTAACCCGCCCCTTTCAATAATTTTAATTAAATAAACGATCGCAATCTTAAACATTAAGATGTATTAATAGTATGAAAATTTCATAAAGATTTGATGCAATTGGCGAAATGCTCTTGACACTAGGGGGGGTGGAATTATAATCCAAATGCAACATGGTTAGGACACTTAGAAATTCTCAAACTCTGTCATAGATTTTGTTGAATTTTGCATCGTTGATTTGATCTTGCGCGTGTCCTAACTACGTCAGTAAAATAAAATCAGGACTTACGCAAAATAACGCATTTATGCCATTGCGTTTTGCTGGCGCATAGCTTCCGCTAACGGCTGTCGCCGACATGTTTGCGGAGCATTCCGTCAGGAAAAAGCGCAGCTTTGCGTTAGCGCCAGCTTTGCTTTGCAATAGCAAGCGACAGCGTTTGCGGAGCAGTCCGTCAGGAAAGCAATCTCAAATGTTGATATTTCATTCCTTATGCGTAATTCCTGAAAATGCCTAAATATCTGTTGAATTGTCAGTAGTGACTCAAATTCCCTAAACCCACTGCTCAAACTTCTAGTTTTGAGATTACCACATCTCCCGAATTTGCTGGCTGCCTGGTCAAACACCATCTCACTCTGGCTTTCAACACCTATCAAACCAAAGCCAAAAGTAGAGAATGAAACAAAAAATCCATTTTATCTCAGGACTACCGCGATCTGGCTCCACCTTACTAGGAGCCTTACTTCGCCAAAATCCTGTGTTTCATGCAGGGATGTCTAGTCCAGTGGGGGGTCTGGTGAACCGACTACTAGAAGCGATGAGCGAAAACAATGAGTTTTCGGTCTTTATCACACCTGAACAAAAACGAGCATTAACCTTAACTATTTTTTCAACATTTTATGAGGCACAAGGGGACAAAGAAGTAATCTTTGATACTAACCGTCTCTGGTGTAGCAAATTGTCTTTAATTCAGGACCTATTTCCTGACTCTAAAGTGATTTGCTGCGTCCGCAATGTGGCTTGGATTATGGATAGTGTGGAAAGGTTAGTCAGAAAAAATACTTTTGAGGTGTCCCGCTTATTTAACAATTCAGGTGAACGTTCTACGGTTTACACTCGCACGGAAGCTTTGAGTCAGGGAGGAAGATTAGTGGGATTTGCTTATAACGCTCTCAAAGAAGCGTTTTATAGCGAATATAGTTCTTCATTACTCCTAGTGGATTATGACATATTGGCCCAAGCTCCAGATAAAACTCTGTCCCTGATTTATCAGTTTTTGGGGGAAGAACCCTTCGAGCATGATTTTGAGAATGTGGAGTATCAAGCTGATGAGTTTGATAATCGACTGAATACCAAAGGCTTACATACAGTACGCTCTAAAGTGGAGTTTCAACCCCGACAGACGGTTTTACCCCCAGATTTGTTTGCTAAATACGATGGTTTATCCTTTTGGACAAACCCCAGCAACAGTCTCGCTAATGTGATTGTGGCTCAAGCAAACCCCCCAGAAGTCAATGAAGTCAGAAGTTAGAAGTCAACCCACCCCTAACCCCTCCCAGGAGGGGAAATTATCAAAAGTTGTTTTTGAGACACAGATTTCTGCTCCGTCTTAAAAGACGGGACTTTAGACCCAATGATTTTTGGTAAACACTTGCAATGAAATTAACAGGACTTACTCCAGGTTGATTTGTCATTGCGACCGTAACGCAGTGTAGGGAAGCAATCTCGGAGTTTTTGCGATGACTTTCCTGACGGAATGCTCCGCAAACGCTGTCGCTTGCTATTGCAAAGCAAAGCTGGCGCTAACGCAAAGCTGCGCTTTTTCCTGACGGAATGCTCCGCAAACATGTCGGCGACAGCCGTTAGCGGAAGCTATGCGCCAGCAAAACGTAATGACGTAATTACCTCGCTTTTGCGTAATATCATGTAAAGTCATTGCGAGTGGAACGGAGTGGAAGGAATCAATCGCAAGGGTTTGAGATATCTCTTCCATCTATATCCTAATCATAACTAATCATCCGGACATGATATAAGTCATACTCAAATTAAGGAGAAAAAACAATGGCAAATTTTATCGTTAACCAAACTACTGATGACGGAACTGGGAATCAGGTAGGTACTCTCAGTTATGCTATTGCTCAAGCTAACACAATGGCAGGAGATGATACCATTACCCTGCAAAACGATGTTCGCCTGACAGGAACCATGCAGTCCCTCATTGACAGCAATATCACTATTGTTGGTGGTAACTATACCCTGAGTGGGGATGCCAATAATGACGGGATAGCTAATGCAGGAGATGTTCGGGCTTTGTTTATCAAGTCAGGAACCGTTGATATCTCCGATTTGACCATTACTAATGGTGTCGCCAAAGGCGGAGATAGTGACACTGGTGGCGGCGGCGCTGGTATGGGCGGCGGCTTATTTATGTCCGATGGCACCGTCACCTTAACCGATGTCGATTTCACTAATAACCTAGCCCAAGGCGGTAGCGGTGGTGTTGGTTCCAGTGGTACTGGTGGTGGCATTGGACTAATTGGTAGCAACGGTAGCAATGGTAGCGAAGGTAGCTACGGCAACTTCGCCGACGCTGGTGACGGCACTGACGGTGGCAATGGCGGCTTCGGTGGCAATGGCGGCAACGGCGGCAACGGCGGCTACACCTACGCCGACTACACTGCCGGCTACTACTTCGCCGGCAACGGTGGTAACGGTGGTGACGGCGGCTTCGGTGGTGGTGGCGGCGAAGGTGGCGACGGCGGTGACGGCTACGTCTACGGCTACACCTACAACGGCGCTGGTGGCGACGGTGGCGACGGCGGCTTTGGTGGTGGTGGCGGCATTGCCGGCTCACCTGGGCTAGCCTTCAGTATTGACATTTTTGGGGGCGACGGTGGCGACGGCGGCTACGGCGGCGGCAGCAGCTACGGCGGCGACGGCGGCTTTGGCGCTGGTGATGGATTGGGTGATGGTGGTGGTGGGGCTGGCTTCGGCGGTGCCATCTTTGTCCGCACTGGTTCGTTAAGCTTCAATAACACCAGTTTTACCAATAACAGTGCTACCGGTGGTACTGGGGGTAACGATGGTCTAGGCTTGGGCGGAGCGGTTTTTATCATGCAGTCCACCACTAATACTAATGGCAACAACCAGGGAATGCCCACTACCCTAGCTACCGTTACTGGTTCTAACGTTACTTACAGTAACAACAGCGCGGCGGATGATGCAGGAACAGCTACCGATAACGATGATGTTTTAGGTACGATTACCATTACGAATAGTAACGCTGCACCGGATGCAGTAGACGATGCAGTAACAACTGATGAAGACAGCCTCCTCAGTGGCAACGTCCTCACTAACGATAGCGACCCTGACAGCGATCCCCTTACAGTTACCGAAGTAAACGGCAATGCTGCTGATGTTGACATTCAAGTGACTTTAACTTCTGGCGCATTGTTAACTGTTAACAGTGATGGTACTTTCGACTACGATCCTAACGGTCAATTTGAGAGTCTAGGTGTTGGAGAAAGTACAACTGAAACTTTCACCTATACCATTGATGACGGCAACGGTGAAACGGATACAGCCACTGCCACCGTTACCATTGATGGTGTCAACGATGCACCAGTCTTAGCACAAGAGATTGATGACCAAATCATCTCTACTAACGAGAACTTATCCTTTGATACCAGTGTCTACTTCAGTGATGTTGATACCAACGACACCCTTACCTATTCCGCGTCTAACTTACCAAGTGGGTTTAGTATTGATACTAATACTGGAATTATAACTGGTAGCAGTAACTCTGCTAGTATCACTCCCATAACCGTCACAGCTGATGATGGCAACGGTGGTACAATCAGTGATACCTTTGAATTAATTCTGGCTAACAATCAAGGTACTCCTAACCCTGATGTGATTGTGATGGATCTGGTCAGTGGCAATCGCATCAACGCCAAAGCTAGTGATGACGTAATCTTTGGCAGCTCTGCTAACGATAAATTAGGTGGTTGGACTGGTGATGACGAAATTGATGGTGATGGTGGTCACGATGTTCTCTCTGGTGGTTGGGGCCACGATACCCTCACAGGTGGAGACGGTGACGATAAGCTATTCGGTGGTTTTGGCAATGACTTACTAGACGGTGGCTTAGGTGAAGATACTATAGTTGGAGGATTTGGTCAAGATACCATAGTCATCGCTAGTGGAGAAGGTATGGATACGATCCGATTTTTCCAACCTGGAGTCGATAAGATTGGATTAGCAGATGGTTTAACCTTCAATGACTTGTCCTTCTCTGGCAACAAGATTATCGAGACTTCGACTAATGAAGTGTTGGCGAAGTTGCCCTGGTTTAATACCGCTCATCTCGACAGTTCAGATTTTCTCGCAGTTTAAGTTGAGTTGAAATCTCAATTCCTGTGTGGCAGTTCATCGCTGTCACCAGGAATACTTATTGACTGAGAACGGGAACTCAAACCCATGTTGTACTCAAGCATTCAAAGCTTGAGTACAAGTGTCATTTCAGTTATCAGTTATCAGGGTGTTGCTGAATAAAAGTATAATTTTGTAGGAGTCAGGAGTCATATCAAATCCCGATAATTACTATACCCACGTCCGCAGCGACTGGAACGGAGTGGAAGGAAGCAATCTCAGTGGTTGAGGAGGTTGCTTCCTATCGTCGCAATGACGAAAGACAATATTCCTTATATTCAATCAAGCGCGGTTTTAACCAGAGGTAATTATCAATTATCCATTATCCATTAATGAACTGCTCTTTGATATAGTAAATACCTGAGCGCTCATTGCTATAAATTTTTTGAGATTTCCGGTTTAGTAGAATAAAAACATGAATTATAAATTTATAGAGTTAAATTCTGAAATTATCAAATATGGAAACATACGCATATAATCAAATTGCTGTAACTTGGGAAACATCTCAAAACATTGAACAACCAGACTGTTCTCCATGCGTTCGCATTATCGAATTTTTACGTTGAGGATGTCTAATGATGTTTACACCAGAATTATTAGAAGTTTGTTAGATAGAACTTGCGCACTAAAATTTATTTTTCTAGATTTTTGAGGAATTTATGTTGTTTGTCCTGTTCCATTATAGTTACTAAAAAGACATCTCCGAAAAAGATATAGACTTTTTGCATTTAGTAGGGAACACTTAACTGGGAACAGGTAACAGGCAATACCATCCTGCTAGTAATGTAGGTGTGCAAATGGGTGGTTGGCTTAGGAAATAAATTAATACTGTAGCTAACCTCAATAGTTTAAATACTGAATAGCTTACTAATACTAACTTAAATCAGTCCATTGTTGAGGTAAATTTTGCTCTGGAAACACTAATTTTGCTTGTAGATAATGTTCAAAAGACTTAATTAAATTATGGGTAGAATTTCCATAACAGCGAGTTTGATAAATTACAGCTAGATTGTGATTAACTATTGCCCATTCATAGGGAAAATAATTGAAATTAAGTACTTCTAAAGCTAACTCGCAGCAAGCTAAAGCAATTTCTAAATTAACATCAGAATCTCCATCCGGTAGTGCCCAAATAATCCGACCAAAATTTACTAATGCACTAGCAGTTGTAGTTGCCCTATTTTGACAAATGTTAGGAAAAACTTGCTTCGCCCACTTGCGTAAAATGTATATTAAATGAGGCTCTAATAAATCAAGATTTTCTACAATTAGAGGGTAAATTTGTTGAGGATCGCCTTCACTTTCCCAAGTTATTTGCAACGCTTCTAGCAAAAATGGCAAAGTTTCATTGATAGAAGTAGTTAAATCAGGAGTGACAATTTTAGCTTCTAACCAAGCAGCAAAATTCTGATAATATGGCAGATTTTTATCTAAAACTATGTAGATAGGAAAATATGGTTGCATGAATTGATATTTACTTAATTTTGCTTCTATCGGCTGTGGTTGAAAGTTAATCATTTTTAATGTTTTTGTGCCTCTATTGTGACCTTAATTACATTCTATTTTCCCATTCTAGAGAGTAGCTTTCCGGATCGTATTCAATTATTTTTATAGATTTACTAGAATTATAATCGAGAATCTAGGGTAGTTAATTATTCTGATATAATTTAGTTGAGATTGTTATAGTTATGTGGTGAAATAAATAGATAGCTCAAGTTGGATGCGGGTCTCAAGCCCCGTCCTTCTAGGACGGTTAACCTCAATCGGCGTTGCACAAATTAAATTGAACCTGATATACTAATAATATACGCAAGACTTGCTAGAGTCAAAACTATGATAGTATACGAATTCAAAGTCAAAGAAAACTTCAGCAATATCAAGCCGTTGATGAGGCTATTCGGACGGCTCAATTCGTGAGAAATTCATGCCTTCGCTATTGGATGGATCGTCGAGGACTAGGTAGAAAAGAACTGTATCCCTATAATACCGAAATGCGTTCGATGTACCCATTCGTTCAAGATTTGAATTCCCATGCTTGTCAGGCGTCTGTAGAACGGTGTTGGTCAGCTATTGCTAGGTTTTTTGACAACTGCAAGAAAAATATCCCTGGGAAAAAGGGATACCCACGATTCAAGAAACATAGCCGCTCTGTTGAATACAAGACATCGGGCTGGAAATTGCTAGACCCCAAACATATTCAATTTACCTACAAAAAAGGTATTGGTAGACTCAAACTGATTGGGACGTGGGACTTGGCATTCTATCCAGTTGAGAAAATTAAGCGAGTGAGACTGGTCAGACGAGCTGATGGTTATTATTGACAGTTTTGTATCAGTGTAGATGTTCATGTTAAAACCTTACCCACTAAACGAAATGTCGGTTTAGATGTGGGCTTAAAAGAATTCTACACCGATTCAGATGGTAATACAGAGCCGAACCCCAGATTCTACAGAAAGAGTGAGAAACGGATGAAATTCTATCAGCGTCGTGTTTCTCGCAAACAGAAAGGCAGTGCCAACCGCCAGCGCGCCATTAATCAACTGAGTACATGATATTACTATTACTCAAGTTTTCTAACTTTTACATACTACATTTTGTCGTGCGGAATCTGGGATAAAAGGTTTGTGCTGTGAGAATCTTGCCCACGGGGGGGGTATCTCACCCTTGATGAAATCAACTGTATAATTATAGCAGTTTTCATGAACATAGAATACAGAGATTTTGGGCTGAAAGGCAGCTATGCAGAAGGCAGAAGGCAGAAGTTTTGTAGTCTACCTTTGTGAAAACCGCTATAATTCTCCCCTTCGATCAATATTTATTCAGTTGAAAGCGAGTTTATTACAGGAAAATTGCCAAAACTACTTTACTTATTTTGACTTTTTTCTTACTAAAAATGCAGCACATTCGACATGAGCAGTTTGAGGAAAAAAGTCTGCAGGTTGTACTTTACTCAACTCATATTTACCTGTCGAACATAAAAATTTCAAATCACGAGCCAAGGTAGGAGGTTTACAACTAATATAAACTATACGTTCAGGTAGAATTTGTAACAGAGTTTCTAAAACAGAGTTATCGCAACCTTTTCTCGGCGGGTCTAACAAAACTACATCAGGCTTTACTTGCAACTCAGGTAGTAAATCTTCAACTTTTCTATCATGAAAAATGACATTTGTCAAGTGATTAGTTTCAGCATTCAACTGAGCCTGTTTTATAGCCATCGGTTGAACTTCTATACCAATGACTAGGCCCTTCCTAGCCCCCTGTAACAACTCCTCACCTGCTATTTCCATAGAGTCGCGACCGGGAACGCCCACTTGCTGCAAATATTTTGCTATAGGTAAAGTGAAAGTACCGATACCACAATAAGCATCAACAATAATCTCCCGTCCGTTCAAAGCCAACTCTTGAATAACTACCTCCATTAATTTTTCCGCAGTCTTTGTATTTACTTGGAAAAAAGTATCGGGGGTCAATTGAAATTTTAAACCACTAAACTCTTCGTACAGATACAACCGACCAGCAACACAAACAGTCTGTTGACCAAAAATAGTATTTGTTGCCTTGGAGTTGTAGTTCAAACAAACACCTACTAACCGAGAATAATTTTCTAGCCATTTTTGTGCTTGAGCTTCGATACCTGGTAATAATTCTTTTGTTTTTTCCTCCTCTCCATTTATAACCAAAGTCAACAATATTTCCCCTGTGTTATTACCTATCCTCAAAGATAAATGGCGTACAATACCTGTATGTTTTTGTTCATCATATATTTTCCAGCCTTGCCTAGTAATATCCTGTTTTACTTCTTTGAGTAAAGGGTTCAAACGTTCGTCTTGAATGGGACATTGATTCAGATTAATCACTTTATGGCTACCTTTTTGATAATAGCCAGCTTTAACTTGACCTGTAGTAGAAATACTTAAAGGATATGTAGCTTTGTTGCGATATCCAAAAGCTGCTGGAGATGCTAGAGTTGGATCTACTGCTGATAATGTTAGCCCCCCTATTCTCTTTAAAGCTTGAATAACTTGATTTTGTTTAACTTGAAGCTGATATTCATAACTAATATGCTGCCATTGACAACCACCGCATTTGTCTGCAACTATACAATAAGGCTTTATACGATATTTGGACGTTTCTAGGAGTTGGTGTAATTTCCCATAAGCATATTTTGGTTTGACCACTGTTAGACGGGCAACTAGGCGATCGCCCGGAACTGTATCAGGCACAAATATGACTTTTTGACCATAGCGACCTACTCCATCACCGCTATCTGTTAAGTCTGTGATAGTTATTTCTACAAGTTGACCTTGTTCACAAGGTAGTTTAGCTAGGTTTTGATTATTGATATTCACTCATTTCTTTTGTCTACAAAATTTTAGAGTCATGTATAACCGTACGAACTAAGCTGTAGAAAATCGTGACAGCTTAATATCTTGGTATTGGATTAACCAATACTGGCTGTACGGCACAGCTCACTATTCCCTCGGCAGTAGATGCCCCTGGGAATTTCTTATCTTATATTTGAAGACTACCATTAATATCAGCATTAATCACTTTACCAGTTGCACTCCTGAATAAACCACGTTTGACTCGTTTACCTACATACAATTCATGCTGACAGGGCAATTATAGGTCAAGTGCAGAAGTTTTACTGGTGTAACTTTCTTCAGTCTCAATCACTTTAATTCCTGCTAACACACACTTATAAGTTATCTGTTTTACTAGCTTAAAATGTGGTATTTGAGTAAAATTTTGGTTATTTTTTTTGCCGATGTTTGCACCTTGTTTCCAATTATCATTTTTGCCTATGACTACAGTACCAATATTATTTGTAGTTAAATACTCAACCACTAATTTACTGGTGTTATGCAGATAATTCTCCACAAAACGATTTCGGTGATAGGTTAACGCTTCAATCTTACGGCTAGTTTTTTTCTGGCCCTTGAGAACACTTTGATATTTAGCTTTTCGCTTGTTGTAAAGCTGATTGACGCTTTTTAGTGGCTTCCCATTAACAAGCAGAGGTTTCACACCAGGCTTGTTTGTAGCTAGAGCAACTAATCTATCAATCCCTAAATCTATTCCTGCTACATATGTAGACTCTATCCGTTGTTGTTCAGTTTTTTCATACACAACTTCAATTACATCGCAGCCAGTTGCAGGTACTATCCTCACTTCAACTACAGACTCAACCACTACAGGTATTTTGATATCACTCATAGATAAGTGACAAATACCGTCCTTTAGTGGTGCTTTATATACAGACTCTTTTGAGTAGATAACTACATTTCGGCCTTTGGTTTTGTCCTTATACTTTGGTATTTTGGGTTTACCTAGAAACTTTTGTGGATATTTTGACCATTCTTTTATAGCTTGAAAATAGCCACGCCAAGTTGCAACCAAGCATTTTATTATTTGTTTTGATACTTTAGTTGGTAATGCTCTGTAGGCATCGCTATCTTTGGTGGCGTGGTACAGTTTAGTTAAATCTAGACTTTTTCCGCACTTAAAAAAATGCTGACGACAATAATAGTTAGCCAGGTTGTACAAGTTTTTTGATTTAAAGGCTAACTCATCACACACCCGCCAATACTGATGTGTTCGGTTAATAATATGTCTGTCAACAAGTCTCATTTAACCGCTATAATTCATTAGAGTTATTACCTGTTTAATATTACAACACTTTTCTACAAATAGCAACTACTTTATACAATTTTCATTCAACAGTTAATCACCCTAATTATTGGCTGTCATATACGAAATTTTGTCGATCAACCCGGTTTCTGCGTAAATCCTGATCGAACTCATTTTACTTAGAGGCTGTTTGTAAAGAATTATGAAGTATTAGTAGCGATCGCTAAACGTTTTAGCATTAAACGAATCATGGAAATATATAGCAACCGCCAAGGCGGTTAGGACACTGCTTGCAGAACTGATTCAATCGCCGGAAAGCAAACAATCAAATCCTTTGAGCTGGTGACGAATGCGACTTTTAAGCCAAGACCAACATTTCTCTATGGGATTGAGGTCTGGTGAATAAGGAGGTAAATACAACAGTTGAC
>NZ_JAAHGB010000120.1:0-11516 GCF_010672695.1 Okeania sp. SIO1H4 | reverse complement strand
ACCTTTCAAAGCAAGGGGGCATTGCAGTAGGGGTTGTTTCTTTCGTTCCTTGCGATCGCTTCGACGTAAAATTATTGATTTACAAGCATTATAGTCTAATTTGGCCAGTTAAGTTGTGTAAGTCCCACTAGTAAAAAATTTACGCATAAATACTTGCTCTGATGATGACTCAATCACGGCAGCTATAATTTTCTTCTAAAATTCTGTCTCCTGTTTTCCCCTCCTGGGAGGGGCGAGGGGTGGGTTGTCTCGTGACTCCTTCTTCGGTTGCTACATTTTGTGGTGCGGAATGTGGGCTAGATAATTAAAGCCTTCTTCCTTCTGCTATATTAGAAATTTTATCAAGGATGAGGTACACCCGTGGCGAGCAAGATGCTCGCACAATAAAAGTTTTATTGGTAGTCGTACATTATCCGGCAATGTTTATTATGAGAACAGTGGGAACATCTTGCTCCCGTGCCTGGTATTACTTTTTGCTGTATACCATTACGCGAGCAGGATTACCATTTTATTTAAACTCCGTCTTTACAAGATTTAGTATGACTAGCACTTAACCATTGCTGAAATACCTCAAACCTGCCATCATCAGGATTAACAATACGATAAATTCGCAATCGCTTTTTCTGGTGAGTTTCTGTACGCAAACACTCCAAACTATAACCAATTTTATCCAAAAAACGCCGCACTATTGTAATCGGACTAGAATTTACCGCCAACCCTATCCCGACTATAGTTTTAATTGCTGCTCGGTTTGCTAAAGCGGTCTTGGCCAACAATTGCAAATCTTCATCAATATTTTTCAACTCCCGTTGCTTATCTTTCAACAATAGCGGTATTTTCAATAATTCCATCACCCCGATGGTTGCACCCAGTAAGCGATCGTTAAAATCAGGTATGAAAATATTTCCCTTGCCTAACTCCAAAATTGTTTTCGCTACCTCAGCATCTCGTGCTACTAAGTATTGTCGTCCTACGGTCATAAAATAATGTAGTTGCAACTGTTGATACCATCCAGCATCATCTTTTTCTACCAATTCAGAAGTTATGGGAATACTATAACGCAACATTAATTCAAATTTTCGTTGTTCCCGTTGTTGTTTGCTGGTTTTGGATAATCGCTTTTTGAGTTTTTGATACTCGGTTAAACTAATATTTCTGGCAGTAGCGATCGCCTCACATTCTGTCTGATAATTTTGCTTAATTACAGTAGCGATCGCTTCCTGTAAATCATTAATTTCTGTAAGTGTTTCTGATGATTTTTTGGCTTCTAAATTATTAGCTAAAACTTCTGGGGAAGCTTCGATAATATGATGTCCTTCGACTCGCAAAGCTTCTAAAATAGACTCTCGATATTGATTCATTCCTGCATTGAAACGAACCGCTATTTTTGCCCAACACAAAAAAGATTCTGCTTGAAAACCTGTTTCTATATCGTCCAAACTATCAAAATCTGATTGTTGTAATAGTCTAATATTGAGTTGAGTCAGACGTTGTTCGGAATTGAGCAAAGAAGTAATAGAAGTCGAACCATTACCAACTTGATTAAAACCAGAATTTGCTACCCATAAATATCTGGGAATATTCTCACGAACTCTACCCAAAGATTGACAAACTGAAGTTGCTCCTTGTACTCCTTGAGCAATAGCCCAAACTGAAGTGAAATGACCTTGAATATCAATACTAATTCCTGTTTCAATGGAGGGAGAAGCTAAGACAATATCATATTGTGGCAATACTTGATTTAATGATTTAATACAACCATAAGCAGGATGATTAGGTTCTGCTAAAGATTCTGAATCTATTCTGAGGATTTTTAAGTCAGGAAACTGTTTTTTTAGATAAGCTTCTAAAGCACGGGTTCCCCATTTACTGGTAATTTTTTGTGCTGACAAACACACCATTGGTTTGCCACCTTCACGGATATGTTTGTGTAAATCTGCTATTAATCTTTTGGGAGTAGTTTCTGGATAATTAAAAACTTGCCAAGCTTCTTTTTCTCCTGGTAGCCAATCATTTTGAATAATAAAAGGTTCTAATTTTACTCCTGCTAAAGCTTGTAGATAATCTATTGAAATATCGCTTAAGTCAGCATCAGCTATAAATACCTGACCGACACCTCCTAAAACATTTTGCATTAATGTTTTGAAAGACCTGAGAATTTCTACTCGGTTTTGCCGACAAGTATTAGAATTTAAACCATGCCAAATTACCTGTTCTATTTCATCAATAATTACCACTCCATTCGACCAATTTTCCGGATTAAAACTAGCCTGAGAATTAGGATGTAGGGAATCAATACATAAACCAATACCTAATAATTTATTATCGGATTTTTTATCTACTTCTGTAATATATTTTAGTCCAAAACGTTGACATAACTCTTGTACTAACTGTACTCTATGACCAATAACTAAAACCTTTTGACTGCGAGCTACAGCTTCACTGACAATTTTCTCTAATAACTTAGTTTTTCCAGTGCCCTTAGCAGATTTAATTCCTACTAATTTTGCCGGAAAATCAGTGCTATAGGCTAGGTCAAGATTATCTAACTTTTGTAAATTATTACTGCTGATAGAACCTAAAATATGTTGTTCGGAAAGATAACGACTATTAACTCTAATATTTACAGGATATGTGAGTTGGCTAAATGATTTAGCCTTCCAAAGTTCTAAAGGTAATGCGTTTTGATAAGCTTCATCAAACACACTTTGCCCATGATTTGCTATTAAATCGTCAACTCCTTTTCCTAATTCTGGATTCCAGGAAATAACTTTAACATTACATCCTTTTCTTGTGAGTAAATATCCAGTTTGTCTAATAGCAGCATTAACATTTTTAATAGTTTTAGGTTTAGTATCTTGGTCAAACGCAATATAAATTTCTCGATGATTATTTACCAGCTTTTCTAACTGAGGAATTAAATTTGATCTACCAATACGGTTGCCATATTCATCTCTAATAACTCGATATCCACCAAAAATTCCTGGTAAGGCGATCGCTACATAACCACCTGTTAATAAAGCACCTGTTTTTTTTGCTCCTTCAGTAATACATAAAGGTATTTGAGGATGGGCGATAAACCACTGCCAAAAACCAAAGTCTGGTTGATTATTATTAATATCTTCTGGCAGAATTTCTATTTGATAACGACTAGCAATTTGATGCCACAAATGTAGGGGTATTTTTAGGGCAAATAAACTGGTGGGAGTTTTCGGAGGATGTTCGTATTTAATTAACTTTTTTTGGTCATAACTGTGACGTGGTTGACTAGGTTTAAAACAACCCCAAAGGTCCTCTTCTCCTGTAAGTAAATCAATTCCCGAACACCACCATCCACCTTCTTCAATGTGTCGGTATCGCTTTAATATTTGGCTAGTTACTCGGCCATCATTTCGTCTAGGAATAGCATCAGAATAAAACAAAAATTCATAAGGCCGTTGTCCTTCTAAAGGGATAACATTAAGGTGTATTAATTGGTCATCGACACAGCTATTAGTCCATTCTCGGAAATAATTAATTTGTGTTTCGGTCTTTGGGGTCATTTAATAATGCACTCTATATACAGTTAAGGATTTTTATTATATTGGAAAAACACACTATATACATATAAAATTTTCTTAAGACTCCGGGACTAATGGCCTCAACAAATAATTTTTGAATAGCTATAAATCTTAATAATTGATACAGCAATTTAAAACTCTCTGGAGGTAAAAATTTTTGGCAGTAGCAATCTATTGAGCAGTTGCACAAAAAGTTAGAAGTATGGAGTCAAGAGCGTAATCAAACTGCTAGTAAGGTCATTTGGCATTTCTCTACTGACGATACTAGAGTCAAACTGCAACATCTTTATCCTGTGTTTGAAACTACCGAAGAGAATAATATCAAATCCGGTAGCATTGGTATAATTAGGGCTTGCTGAAAAAGTCTTATGGGTGAAGGTAGGAGACAGGAGACAGGAGACAGGAGACAGGAGTTAGGGGAATTTGAAGGAGGTAGGAGTAAGAATTTTCCCAAGATGGTTCTGCCCAACTCTTGACCAAAATCCTGAATTTTTGAACCATTACCACTTAAAACCTCGCACTTTTTCCATATCTAAAATTGCTCAAACCAATATCAGTCAATAAGCGCGATATTTAATCAGCAAACCCTAATTAGATAGTTAATTAGGAGTCATATAGAATCCGGTTATATAGGTTATATAGTATATGTTTATAACTATACTTCAAGCATTCAATCTCCCCTACTCCCCTACTCCCCCCAACAATTCTAATAAGTGTTCAACCGGATTTGATATCAGTCCTCAGGAGTCAGGAGGAAAGAGAATTTAGAAATATTTGCGACGTTAGCGAAGATGAAACATTTTTTTATACCGAACCCTAGCGGATTTGATATAACTCCCCGATTTTTTCTCAGCACTGTCAATTCATAGCGATCGCCTATTAGACATCTCCAGAAAAGAGGCAGCTTTGCTGTAGGCAGTAGGGAACCCACCCCTCGCCCCTCCCCCTCCCAGGAGGGGAAAGAATTGATAATTTATGTGTGATAATTGATTTTATTTTGGATTTTTGGAGATGTCTATTTATTTCAACTAAGCATTTCCTGATATTTTCCGGGACTAATGGGTAGATATATTGGGCATGAGTATACTTGAGCATTACAAAATAATGTGTGATGCTTATGACAATGTAACACAAAGATATTTCTAAGCGTTAGATCATACCAATTTCATAGAAAATTACTACAGTCTCGACACAGGCAACAGGCAAAAGGGAAAGAAAAACTAGATAAAAAAGAGGAAAAAATGCTTTATTTTGACATTTTATGGATATATACAATTTTTAATTGTAGCAATAAATCACAAATTAAGATGTAACTACCTTTTTTGAATTTGGTATAACTTTCAAGAAGTTTAGCATTTAGTAATCGAATTGAGGGGTCGAATATTGAAAGAAGATATATTTCTAAGAACGGAGTTAAAGTCTGGGATGCTAAATACTCCTGATATGTAGAAAATTTCAGAAAATCTAGGACAACTTAATTTTAGTTTTTCTCAAGATTTTCTGGCGTTGCTGATTCTAGGTATGATTTGATAATTTGGGATTGTTTGAACTACTTGTTAATATTAACTGTTCCCTGTTCCCTGTTCCCTATTCCCTATTACCGATAAACTTACTTTCATACCTTAATTCAGCAATGCCGATTTTCTTATAGTAGTCGCCATGATTGTATTTGGCATATCAAAAATTTAAAACTCAGACAACGCAAGATTTTTCCTTCTTTCTTCTTATTTCTGCCTTCTTCCATAGCAATAAAACTTTGAAAATAAAGTATCAAAAGCAACCAAATAAAAATTAGTTAAACTAACAATTAATCAATAATAAAGAATTTCGTAAAGAAATGGAAAATTGTCATTATATCCCCTTTATAATTCCATAAAGGTTGAATTAGGGTGCGACAAGTGCTAATCGTAAATCCCATTTCAACCTCAGACAAAAGAGAGGAGAATCGGGGAGAATGATCAATCTACTGTGGCTTCAAGGTGGAGCCTGTTCTGGCAATACCATATCATTTCTCAATGCTGAAGAACCAAATATTTGTGACCTAATCACAGACTTTGGCATTAATGTACTTTGGCATCCTTCTTTAGGATTTGAACTTGGTACAAACGTCCAACAATTATTAAAAGATTGTATTTCGGGAAAAATACATTTAGATATTTTAGTATACGAAGGAACAATAATTAACGCTCCCAATGGTACGGGAGAATGGAACCGTTTTGCCGATCGCCCGATGAAAGATTGGGTTAAAGAATTATCCGAAGTTGCAGGTTTCGTCGTGGCAGTGGGAGACTGCGCTACTTATGGCGGTATTCCTGCAATGTCACCAAACCCCAGTGAATCTGAAGGTTTGCAATTTCTCAAACGGAAAAAAGGCGGATTTTTAGGAGAAGACTTCAAAAGTAAAGCTGGATATCCTGTTATCAATATTCCCGGTTGCCCCGCGCACCCAGATTGGATTTCCCAAATATTAGTAGCGGTTGCTACTGGCAGACTTGATGACATTACCTTAGACGAATTTCACCGCCCCGAAACATTTTTCAAAAGCTTTACTCAAACAGGTTGTACTCGCAACGTTCACTTTGCTTATAAAGCTTCAACTTCAGATTTCGGGCAGCGTCAAGGATGTCTATTCTATGACTTGGGTTGTCGCGGACCGATGACTCACTCTTCCTGTAACCGTATTTTGTGGAACCGAGTTTCGTCTAAGACTCGTGCAGGAATGCCATGTTTAGGTTGTACGGAACCAGAATTTCCATTCCATGACCTCGCACCGGGAACAGTATTCAATACTCAAACAGTCATGGGAGTTCCCAAAGAATTACCGACGGGAGTCAACCGTAAAGACTATGCTCTGCTAAGTATCGTTGCTAAAGATTCAACTCCCGCTTGGGCAGAAGAAGATTTCTTTACAGTTTAAAATTTGTAGGTTGGTTTGAGGCAACGAAACCCAACATAACAGGACTCAAAAAAGCTTTGTAGGTTGGGTTGAGGAACGAAACCCAACATAACAAGACTTACGCACCTAAACAACAAACCGGGTTTATTCACTAATTCCTCCAGCAACCAGGTTTCTGCCTAAGTCCTAAAAAAAGCTTTTGTTTGTAGTAGAGCTTTAGCCCGAAGATAGATAGAGCTAGAGCAATTCTACGAGCTTTGGACATGAGATTTAATATTGTTTGTTGGATTGCGCTGTCGCTTAACCCAACCTACACAAGCTATAGCTACTGATAACTGATAACTAAAAAAATGGTTCAAACTAAAGTACAAACATTAGACATTTCCCCCGTGGGGCGCGTTGAAGGCGACCTAGATGTAAGAGTTGACATTCAAGACGGATATGTAACCAACGCTTGGACTCAAGCACAAATGTTTCGAGGTTTTGAAGTCATCCTCAAAGGCAAAGACCCTAAAGCTGGTCTCATTGTCACCCCCAGAATTTGTGGAATTTGCGGTGCTTCTCACCTCACCTGTGCTTCCTGGGCGTTAGATACAGCTTGGCAAACAGAAGTACCTCGTAACGCTATCCTTGCTCGTAACCTCGGTCAACTTGTAGAAACTCTCCAAAGTCATCCACGTTACTTTTATGGGTTATACGCGATCGACCTAACAAACAAAAAATATCAAAATAGCCCATTCTACGAGGAAGCTTGCAAACGTTTCGCAGCATTCACAGGTACATCCTACGAACCAGGTATTACTGTTGCAGCAAAACCTGTAGAAATATACGCTCTATTCGGCGGTCAATGGCCTCACTCTAGTTTCATGGTTCCCGGTGGTGTCATGTGCGCTCCCACTCTCACCGATGTTACCCGCGCCTGGGCAATGTTGGAATATTACCGCACTAACTGGTTAGAACCAATATGGTTAGGTTGTTCCATTGACAGGTTTGAACAGATTCAAACTTATGACGATTTCATGGAATGGTTGGATGAAAATCCCGCTCATGCTAGTTCTGACCTGGGTTTCTATTGGCGTATGGGTCTGAATATTGGTTTAGATAAAATTGGTGCCGGTGTCGGTAAATATATGAGTTGGGGATACTTGCCTCACGAAGACAAATATCAACGCCCAACTATTGAAGGTCGGAACGCTGCTATGATTATGAAAAGTGGTGTCTACGATAGCACTACAGATATTCATCAATTGATGGAGCATACTTTTACCCGGGAGAATACTGCCCACGCTTGGTATAACGAGGGTGATGGAGATGTACATCCTTTTGACCGCACTACCGTACCTATTCCTAATAATGATATTGACTTTGACGGTGCTTATTCTTGGTCAACTGCTGTATCTCACCAAGACTTAGGTCGGATGGAAGTTGGTGCTTTAGCGCGGGAATTGATATCAGGTGGCGACCATGGGGAAAGTTGGCAGTACAAAGACGGTTTAGTTTTAGATATGTTCAAGAAAATGGGGGGACCGAGCGTACATTTGCGCGTGTTTGCCAGAATGCACGAACTAACTAAATTGTACCGTGAAACCGAACGTTGTTTGCGGGAGTTTAAGTTGCGCGATCCTTGGTATATTAAGCCTGAAGAAAAGGATGGTCGTGGTTGGGGTGCCACTAACGCTAGTCGTGGTTCCCTCTGTCATTGGGTGGAAATAGAAGGCGGTAAGATTAAGAATTATCAGGTTATTGCACCGACTACTTGGAATGTCGGACCCCGTGACGGTCAAGGGGTGCGCGGACCTATTGAGGAGGCATTAGTGGGTATTCCTATTGCTGATGTGAATGACCCTGTGGAAGTCGGTCATGTTGCTCGGTCTTTTGATTCTTGTTTGGTGTGTACCGTTCACGCTCATGATGCTAAGACTGGGGAAGAGTTAGCAAGGTTTAGGACATCATAATTAGCTGTCAGCTTTCAGCTATCAGCAGTCAGCGAACAGGTAAAAAAAGGACGTTGGATGCAGCGTCCCTATTGTGACTCTAAACATTTTTTAGCTAAAGAATAAAGGTTATTAGTTGGCTTTAGTTATAGTTCAGTTTGAGAGATGGTTTTAATATGAGCTTGTAGCCATCGGGTGAATGCTTCTCGATTTAATTCTCCAGAAGCTACTGCTAAAATAACTTGTTCTTGTTCGTCCACAGAAGCATTAATTTCTAGTCCATTCAGGATGAAAAAAACTTCCATTGCTGCGTGTCCTGTTCGTTTGTTACCATCAATAAAAGGATGGTTCATGATCATCAAAAAACCGAGGGCAGCAGCTTTATCAATGACAGTTGGATATAAGTCTTGTCCAGAAAATGTCGCTGCTGGTTGTGCTACTGCTGATTCTAAAGCAGGGCGATCGCGTAAACTATTAGCTCCTCCTGTTTGGGTAATGATTTGCTGATGCAGTTCCATAATTTCTGATAGGCTCAGATCGCGAGTCATACTAACCGCTTATAGAGTTCAGAATTTTTAGTTAATACATAAGTTAGCTGCTAGATTAAAGTCAGTTTGAGATTCCTGTAACCATTCAGCAATTTTTGATTCTAGAATTTTCTCCGGTGAGGTTTTCTGCTGGTTGGCAATTTGTTGGATACATTTGTATTGTTCTTTTGATAGTTGTATAGTTATTTGGTTCATGGCACTATCCTATAAATACTTTCTTTTGCTATTATAGACAGACAATCCTTTTTTGGGAGCATAATATTGATGGAAACAATCTTATTAAGTTATGAAGAAGTTGGAAAGATTGCTGAACAGCTTTATCAAAATAGCATCCGCTAGTAGAAGTCAGAAGTCAGAAGTCAGAAGTCAGAAGTTGATTCTTTGAGTCTTTTAACAGTAGCGACTAATATTTTACAGCAAATTCCAAGTATAGTTAAACTAAGCAAACCCATTTCCAGTTGCCCTTTATAGGGTCTGCTTGTCTTCAGAACCGGACGTGAGACTTTCACCTCATCACGGCTCCTCTCTTAAACGTCCCTTGTCATGGGTACACCCTTAAAATTCCACTTTGGATTTAATGAGTCCTATGGTTCACTGCTTTTAAATCCTCGGCAGTTTTAACGTCGTGGCAATGTCGGTGCAACAGTTGTTTGTTTTTATAGGTGTTATCACCGCCTTCAGACCAGGGAACGATGTGGTCAACTTCGATTAAATCCGTTGGTCTAAAGTGTAATCCACAAGATGCGCATTTACCTTTTTGTCGCTTAAGTAGCGTTGTTACTTCCTTCCTTACGCCTGGATGTTTGCCAATTCTGCTACCCCAATAAGTCCAGTCACCGTCAAAGGGTGATTTATTACCTTTAACCTTGATGTGCCTTACGATAGGAACATCTGAGTGTTGGTTTAGTAGAGTTGTTGGGAAATATAGCAATGTGCGCTGGCATATTTACAAATTACAAGAACTGTCCAATAGCTAAAAGTCTTATACTATCGGTCTTTTATTCCTCCTGTTGCCTGTTGCCTGCGCACAGCGCTATAACTGAGGTGGGGAAAAACGAAAATGAAAACAGATATATTTTGTTAGTAATTTAATTATTTATGCTGCTATCAGGTATAAGTTCCAGCCATCCAGTTGCTGTTAACATTAGAGTTGTCGCTAAATAAAGGGAAAAAATCACTCTAACCTAGACAGAGCAATAATTCCAAGCATTATTGCCTTCCAATAGCTACAATCCTTACAGAACAAGGTTTTTAGGTATTTTTTAAGTTATAAAGCGACAAGTCTATCAATTTGTCATCAAAATCAATAAGCGTGATTACAGTAAATTTGGCTGACAGCTCCATAACGTTTGACACCCGCAAAGGCGTTTTCACATATCACCCTTGATTTGCTCAATTTCCGATTTTCCGATTTTTGTTGCTCACTTAATTGTCCTCCCTTTGGCTTTTTATGGGGGATACGGATATTTTCATACTGGTGTTGAATACCTTGAAAACCACTATCCACTTCAATTGGTATCACGACCGGTATATTTCCTATTAGCTTTTGTGAGTCATGGAATTTTTCCTGAATGTAACTTTCCTTCTCGTGCCTGAGTTAATACTAACACTTGCTGATTTTGGTCTACTGCTGCTAGATGTTTGCGAGTTAGACGTTTTTTTTTCCCGAATAATTCAGTTTTTGTTTTTCTGAGTCAGTGGGTCGTTGCACTGGCCGTTCTGTGCCATCCATAATTACTCGTTCTACTCCAGGGAAACGCTCTATAAATACTTGGACACAATTAATTTGACGCTCGGGTAGTACTTTTTTTTCTCCCAGGGTGGCTTCTAAAATAGGTTGTAAACGATGAACCCAATGATGTGCCTGGCTGCGATCAATATCAAACAAGATGCTGGCTACATCAAAGGTTGGATAACATTTAAAGTAGAAGAGAATGTAGAATAATTTGTCTTGAGTGGTGCGTAAACGAGCCTTACGGCCTCCTCCAACAGAGCGTTGACCAGGTTTCAAGAGCAATGTTTGCTCATACATTTGATTAAAGGGCTTCAACAAAGTGTAATCTGCTTTACGGTTTAATCCTGTTAATGCTCTGAGTAACCTGTCTTGTTTTAAGGCTCGTTCAATATTTAGCATTTTTCTGACCAATTTATTATTTGCTCATTTTACCTTATTTCCCAACAACTCTATTATTAAGGATTTTCATCGCTGTGAGTTCTTCGTCTCAGATAACCTTTAGGGTTCCATGTTATGAGAAAAGATTCTCTACCCCTGTCAATTTCAAAATCAGAATTCTCATTTACAAAAGCTTCAATGGCTTCATAAGGACCAGACTTGGGTCCTACAGGCAATCCGTGATGGCATATGCCATCTTCAACTATGAAATAATCTCCGGTCTTTATGAGTGTGGAATAAGTCCTTAACACGGAAAAATTTCGGGAGTTTGGTAGCCCCGTAACTTTAGTTCGGGGCGGAAAAACGAGCGGCGGTTTCAACCGCCGTGATCAGGGTCATTAATGTATTCCAAAATCTTAGCGGTGCTGACCTTCCCCGTAGTGTCATAAAAATAGCTGTGAGTCC